>CAYYBU010000018.1:0-12867 GCA_964469945.1 uncultured Planctomycetaceae bacterium | reverse complement strand
ATGTCAGGCACAGCCTGACCTACGGTTGGTGGGGTGGAATATGCGGTTTGTGCCGGTGGCGCCGTTTCGGGTGGCGGCGCTCCGGCAAAGGACCCCGAAGTGGGAAATCGTCTCGACGCGGCCGACAAAGTGTGACCTACGGTTATGTAGAACAAGTTCCCAGTTGCGGCTTGGCCGTCCCCATGACCCCCCAACCCTTGTTTGCCAAGCGAATATAGAGAGCGCAGATGGGCTTCCTGAAACGATTTTTCCGCAATGTATTCCGTGAAGGCTCGGCGCCGGTCGGCACCAGCAGCTTCGAACGCCTCAGCGAAGAGGAGTTGGAAGCGCATCTGGGGGTCTCCCGGTATGGCAATTTCCAACTCAGCGATGCCGTGCGGCCCTCCTACGACCTCCAGGTCGTACCCGTTCAGGGTTACCGCCACGACTCCTATCGCGACCAGCAAAACCACACCACCGTGCCGGTGCTGATGGCCGCCGTGTCCAAAGAACGTCTCTTCGACACGTTCATGGACCAACTCGATCCGCTCGGCAACGTCGTCGACGTGGTCCTGGAGACCAGTCACAGCCGCGACAGCAACGGCCATACCGACTTGTACCGCGAACATATCGACGCGCCGGTGCTCAAGAGCATTCTCTGGGAGTACGAGGACCTGCTGGTCAACGACGGCTGCACCGGCTTGGCCGTACTCAATCCGGGCATCCCCCAGGAAATCCAGTTCGACGAGCATAAATTGCTGATTATCTACGGAGATCAGTTGGATCCGTTCGAGGATATCTTCCGCGAGCGACGCGTGGTTTGCGACGACCAGTTGAAGTTCATCACAGAAGCCGAACACGTCCATTCCTCCTCGGACCGCTATACGCAGCAGTTCGATGAGCTGAAAATGCGGCTCGGCATGGATTGCGACTATACATAAAGGCTTCTTCACTTGACGGTCTCAGAAAAGCCGTCATGATAATCATCATGGCGAGGATTCTGATCACCGGAGCAAGCGGCTTTATCGGCGCCCATTTGGCCCGCGCAGCCCTGGCGGGGCCACACCAGGAAGTCACCTGCCTGGTGCGCCACGGTTCATGCACCGACAGCCTGCGGTCGTTGGACGTCCGCCTGGCTTACGGCGACGTGACCGAGCGGGATTCACTCCTGGCGGCCGTCCGCGGACACGACATCGTGTTCCACCTCGCCGGTTGCCTGCGGGCTTTTCACCTCGAGCAGCTCTACCGCGTCAACGAGGAGGGGGTCCACAACGTGGCCTGGGCCTGTGCCCAGCAGACCACGCCGCCGCGGCTGGTATTGGCCTCCTCGCTGGCCGCCGCCGGCCCATCGCTCGACCAGCGACCGCAGACCGAACTCGATCCGGCGGCCCCGGTCTCGCATTACGGGCAGAGCAAACAGGCAGGGGAACGGGCCGCCCGCGAATTTGCCAATCGCGTGCCGATCACGATCATTCGTCCCCCCTTCGTTTTTGGCGAGGGGGATCCGGCGACGCGGAAGATTTTTCGCCACGTCGCCCGCCGCGGCATCCACCTGGTGCCGAGTTGGCGGAATCATGCCATCTCGCTGATCCATGCCGACGATCTGGCGAACCTCTTCCTCCTGGCGGCGGAACGGGGAAAGCGGCTGGCCCCGGTCGCGACGGACCCCGCCACGGCGGCCCAGGGTTGCTATTTCGCCGCCGCCGAGCGCGATCTCGAATATGCCGAACTGGGCCGCATGATCGGCACTGCCCTGGGCCGCCGCCGCACACTAATCCTGCACACTGGCCCGGCCATTGTCTGGACCGTCGCCACGCTGTTTACCGTGCTGGCCCGCCTGCGAGGGCAACCGACCTACTTCGACGTGGACAAAGCCCGCGAAGCGCGGGCGGGCTGCTGGACCTGTTCCGCGGGCGCCGCCACCCGCGAGCTCGGTTTTGCCACCGCTGCCCCCTTGGCGCAACGGCTCCGCCAAACCGCGCTCTGGTATCGCGAGCACGGCTGGATCTGAGAAGGGACCTGTACGGTTTTCTGTGTCAATCGTGCGGCCGAAGGGGACAGTCCCATTTTCGTGGCCCCCTGCCACAAAAATCGGGACAGTCCCCCTGAGAAGCAGCCCCCCCCTATTTTTCCCAGTCGCCCCGTGGTTCAATGGTGTGGTTACTGCGCCAGGAGAACCGCAAAGTCCGACGCAAAGGGGTCAGGTCCATGTTTTCGGACAAGGCTTTGTCCGAAAAACGGGGCGTTCGAGCCGAAAAATGGACCAGACCCCGACTTTGTAGTTCTCCTGGCTCCTACGCGAGGAGACTATGGACCGCTGCCAAGAACGACGCGACAAACTTCGCCATGACCTGAAAAAGACAGGCGTTGATGCCTTATTGGTTACGAATTTTGTCAATGTTACCTATCTAACCGGGTTTACCGGCGATGACAGTTATCTGCTCGTCCGGCACGATGGCCAGGTCCTGCTGAGCGATCCGCGTTATACGACCCAATTGGGTGAGGAGTGTGCGGACTTGGATCTGCACATCCGTCGACCTGGCGCGAGCATGTTGCAGTCCGTGTTGAAGGTCCTCGATTCCGCGGGAGTCCATCGCCTGGGGATCGAGGCGGACTCGATGAGCGTGTCGTTGTGGGACCGCATTGCCGGGAAATTGCCGAACACGGAGCTCGTCCCGACCTCGGGGATAGTGGAGAAATTGCGACTGATCAAGGATCGCGACGAAATCGCGCAGATTCGCAAGGCCATCTGGCAGGCCGAAAAGGCCTTCGGGGTGCTCCGGGCGGCGTTGCGACTGGAACAGACCGAGAAAGAATTGGCCGACGAGTTGGAGCATCAATACCGCCTCTTCGGGGCCAAGGACTGCGGGTTTCCCTCGATTGTGGCGGTGGGACCGCGGGCGGCGTTGCCGCATGCAGCGCCGACGCGGAAGCGCGTCGGCGAGGTGTAGATGCTTTTGGTTGATTGGGGGGCCAACGAGCGGCTGTACAAGAGCGACTTGACGCGGGTACTGGCCGTCGGTAAAATTTCGCCCAAACTTCGGCGCGTTCATGGAGTTGTACTCGACGCTCAAACCCAAGCGATTGCCGCCATTCGGCCGGGGATGCCGGCCCAGGAAGTGGACGCCGTCGCGCGGGGAATCATCGCCGATGCGGGTTACGGTCGCAATTTTGGTCACGGTCTGGGGCACGGCATCGGGCTGGAGGTCCACGAGGGGCCGCGCTTGGCAGCCAAGAGCCCCACGATCCTGAGGCCCGGAGGGGTCGTGACCGTCGAGCCCGGCATTTACTTGCCCGGTTGGGGTGGCGTCCGTATTGAAGACGACGTACTGGTCACCCGCAGCGGACACGAAGTCCTTACGAGCGTTCCCCGGCAACTGGAACATGTGATCGTTAACTAGCGTTTCATTCAAAGTTGGAGATCTGGCATGTCCGGTCCTTCGTCCAGCGGGGACATTTTTGATGTGCGCAAGATTCGCCGCCTGGTCGAGCTGATGAAGGAGCACGACCTGAGCGAGATCGACTTGCGCGAGGGGGAAACGCGGATCCAGATTCGCCGCGGCTCCGAGCCGGTGTTGACGACGCTGGCCGCGCAGCCGCCGGCCGCCGTAGCGCCGCTGCCGGCCGCCCGGATCGAGCAGGCTCCGCCGCCGCCCCCGGCCGCGGTCGAGGACCTGCACACGGCCGTCATCAAGAGCCCCATGGTGGGGACGTTCTACTCCGCCCCCGATCCCGACTCGCCGGCGTACGCGAAGGTCGGCGATCACGTGGGGCCGGAGACGACCGTCTGCATCGTCGAGGCCATGAAAGTTTTCAACCAGATTCCGGCCGAGATCGCCGGCAAGATCATCGCGGTTTTGGTCGAGAACGGCGAGTCGGTGGAGTTTGGACAACCCCTGTTCAAGGTCGATACGCAAGCCTGATGTTCAAGCGAATCCTTGTTGCCAATCGGGGTGAGATTGCCCTGCGAATCTTTCGCGCCTGCCGCGAGATGGGCATCGAGACCGTGGCCGTCTTTAGCGAGGCGGACCGCGGCGCGGCCCATTTGGCGCTGGCCGACGAGGCGTATTGCATCGGCATGCCCAAGGCGGCCGAGAGCTATCTGAAGATCGACCGCGTCATCAGCGCCGCCGAAGTGGGCAACGTGCAGGCCATCCATCCCGGTTATGGGTTCCTGGCGGAGAACGCCCATTTTGCCGACGTGTGCCGCAGTTGCAATATCGAGTTCATCGGCCCCTCGCAGGAAGCGATGTCGCTGATGGGCGACAAGAACTCGGCCCGCCGGGTGGCCCGCGAGGCGGGCGTGCCCACGGTGCCGGGCAGCGACGGGCTGATCACCAGCGAGGCCGAGGCGATGACGCTGGCCCGCGAATTGGGTTTTCCCGTGCTCATCAAGGCCTCGGCGGGCGGCGGCGGCCGCGGCATGCGCGTGGCCCTGAACGAGTTGGCGCTGAAGGCCGCCTTGCAGCAGGCCCAGGCCGAAGCCGAGGCCGCCTTCGGCAATGCCGAGATTTACCTGGAGAAATACGTCGAGCATCCGCGGCACATCGAAGTGCAGGTGCTGGCCGACTTGCACGGCAACGTCGTTCACCTCGGGGAGCGCGACTGCACCATGCAGCGCCGCCATCAGAAGCTGGTCGAGGAGAGCCCGGCCCCGCGGTTGGAGGAGCATACCCGCGCGGCCATCTGCGAAGCCGCCGTGCGGCTGGTGCGGGCGGCCGACTACACCAACGCCGGCACGGTCGAGTTCATCGTCGACCGCCAGGGCAACTACTACTTCATCGAGATGAACGCGCGGATCCAGGTCGAGCACCCCGTCACCGAGATGGTCACCGGCATCGACCTGATCAAGGCGCAGATCCGCGTGGCGGCCGGCGAGCCGCTGCCTTTCGCGCAGGCCGACATTCATCCTCGCGGCGTGGCCCTGGAGTGCCGCGTCAACGCCGAAGACACGGAGAAGAACTTCCGTCCCACGCCGGGGCAGATTACGCGGATGATCGTCCCCGGCGGGTTCGGCGTGCGTTTCGATTCGCACGTCTACGCCGGCTACACGGTGTCGCCGTTCTACGATTCGATGATCGGCAAGCTCATCGTTCACCAGCCCACCCGCGACGAGGCGATCGCGTGCATGAAGCGCGCCTTGTCGGAACTGCGCATCGAAGGGATCAAGACGACGATCCCGCTGTCGTTGAAGATCCTCAACCACTCGGCATTTACCGAAGCCCGCGTCGATACGACGTTCATCGAGCGGACCTGGCCGAGCACGTGACGATCGATTTGGACCCAGAAAGAACGCGTTGAGTCATATCGGAGTTTTCCATGAGTAGCACTTTGTCTCGGCCGCCGCAGATGGAATCGACCATCCGCCGCGTGGCCATTCTGTTCGCCGGCGGTCCTGCGCCGGCCGCCAACGCGGTGATTTCCACCGCCGCCGTCTCCTTCCTGCGCAACAACATCGACGTGCTGGGCATCCTCAACGGATACTCGCACCTGGTCGAATACGCGCCCGACCATCCCATGGTCGAGGGCCGCGACTATATGCAGATCGACCACAAGGTGCTGCGGCGCTCGCGCAACAGCCAGGGCATCCTCATCGGCACGGCGCGGACCAATCCGGGCAAGAACGTCTCGGACCCGTCGCATTTGAAAGACCCCGAGCGGACGGCGCCGCTGCGGACCGTCTACGACGCGCTGATTTCCCTGGGCGTCGACGCGCTGATTTCCATCGGCGGCGACGACACGCTGAAAACCGCCAATAAGTTCAAGATGTTCCAGGAGAAACTCCCCCCGGGCCGCCGCCGCATCCCCATCGTTCACTTGCCCAAGACGATCGACAACGACTACATGGGCATCGACTTCACCTTCGGTTACTTCACGGCCGTCGAGTTCCTGGCCTCCGAGATCCGCAACCTGCTGGCCGACGCCGAGGCGAACCGCAGCTATTACCTGGCCGAATGCATGGGGCGCAGCGCCGGCTGGCTGGCCTATGGCGTGGCCATCGCCGGCGAGGCCAGCCTGGTGATCAGCGTCGAAGACGTTACCGGCAAGTACGAAACCAGCGAAGAGACCATCAATGCGAAGACGGGACGAAAGGAAATCCGCCGCGTCATGGACTTGCCCGAGGTGGTCAAGCGGATCGTGGCCACCATCCGCGTCCGCGAAGAGGCCGAAGGCAAGGAGTTCGGCGTCATCGTGCTGGCCGAGGGCCTGGCCGAGTTTCTGCCGCACGAGCACATCGAGGGCGTGCCCCGCGACGAGCACGGGCACATCGCCGTCTCGAAGCTCAACCTGAGCCGGCTGTTCGCCGAGCTGGTGGCCAAGGAATACGCCCGGCAGACGGACAAGAAGCGGAAGGTCACCGGTTTGCAGGTCGGCTACGAGAGCCGCTGTGCCCGGCCGCAGGCATTCGACGTCATGTTGGGCAGCCAACTCGGCGTCGGCGCCTACCGGGCACTGGTGGAGAAGCGGCTGGACGGCGTGATGGTCTCGGTCTCCGGCCAGTTGGAGTTGAACTACGTACCGTTCAATCAACTGGTCGATCCGGCGACGCTGGTGACGGTGGTGCGCTATATCGAGCCCGGTTCCGACTTTCACCGCTTGGCGCGGTTTTTGGAAACGTACGTGAACGACTGAACACTCATCTCCCCTCTCCCGTCCGACGGGAGAGGGGAAGTATCCGGCACACTCCGTGTGCCGCCGGTCAACGGCACACGGAGTGTGCCGGATACATGCCTGGCGACGAACACGGATGGGACACGGATATTGGTGGGCTTACGGGTTCCTCTTCCCTGACCCGAATTTGCTCGCCATGGAACCCGTACTGCCCGTTCTGCTGCCGGGTGGCACTGCTGACGTGCCGAGCCAAGCCAGTGGTGCTGGTGCGCCTTCGCTTCGCTTGTCCCGGCCTTCGGCTATCAGCCTCCCGAAGTTGCTCGCTGCTGTGAATAGAACGGCCAAGGCCGGTGGCCCACTTCGCGTGGCCGCCGGGACTTCTCCTGAACAGTCCCCAAAGCACCCGAGTCTTATCCAAACCACTCAGCTTCCATCATTAAGCGGAGCCATTCTCGATGTTCTGCGGCCAGGACCTGCTCCGATTGCTCCAGGAGAGTCGGGATTGCGCTCGAATCAGCACAATGCCGAAGTCTTTCAGAAATCTGCGATAAGCCCGTTGCAGCACCATGGAACCGCGAGTAGTTTCTGGCAAACTCGAAGGCACCCCGAATAATACGGACGCCCGCGCCCACGGCGGGCAAGGCGGCCGCCAGGAAGATGAGGATTAGGCCAACGGCCTCGGGATTGTCGTGCGATTCGTTTATCGCCTCGTATATGAAGTGTCCAAACGCGGCCAACACGCTGAGAAGAAAGAAGCTGGGACCAACCAACCACGTTGACCGCTCCAAGGATGCGTTGCTGCGTGCCCGCTTCCTTGCATAGGCAAGTTGCGGCTCCAACCGCTCGCGGACGTAGTAGTCGACCAGCGTGTATGACATCTGTGTCGGTGTGGGTTGGTGGCCCGCGTCGGTGTCGCCAGGGCAGTCCACCAGCCACGACTCCATGCGATGCCTTGTCGTGTTCAACACCCTTCGGACCTGCTCCCGCAATTGGCTGAGCAAGGGACCGATGTTTTGCGGGGCCGTTCGCCAGAGTGCCGGGCTGATGAGAAACTGGTACTTGAGCATTTGGAGTCGCTCGGCCATGTGCCGCTGCAACAGCCAACGCCGCTGACTCTTGGCCAGCAGGCCCGCTCCGACAGCGAGGAGAGCGATCGCTGCGGCCCCGAACTCAAGTTCCGCCGGCCAGGTTGTCGGCCCCAACTTGGAGAGTTGGAAGATCGCCATCAGAACGGCGAGAGTCCCAGCGACACCTGCGATCCATGTCAGATACCGATGAAACCTCTGATGCCGTAACGCGGCACGATCGCAAACCACATATTGCGGCTCGATGATTTCTTGGCACCAGCGCAGGCTTTGGTCAAGTAACTCGGCAGACCCGGCGTCCCGACCAGAATCCCGCCAGTCGCTATTTCCCACCGGCGGGGCAGGTGGTTCAGCTTCCGCGGGCGGTGAGGCAACTGACGCCGGGGAGTCGGGAATCGCCGAGGGGACATTGATTTTGCAGCCGAGGGCAAGAAGGGATCTTAACAATCCCTCTGCGACCACCACGTCGTAAGAGCGTTCGGACTCGGGTAATTCGTCATAGGGGACCAGACAGGGATGTTGCTTCGTCTCGTCGTCGCGATGCTCGCCATAACGCCATCCCTCAGACAGCCGTTGCCGTGCCCAGATCTCATGCGTGTTCCGAGCCAATCGGTCAACCAAGCCATGAAGATTCTCGGGTAGCATGATGTGGGATTGCTCAGTTACTGGTGGCCGGTACGGGCTTTGCTCGCTCACATCACTTCTCCGCCGGGACTAGGCAGGCGCGGAAGCCCACGTTGCTGGTCCAGCCCCAGGGCGGGCCGCCGCAACGAACCGCCGAACGGCAGTAACACGCCTCATAAGCCCAGCCGCCGCCGCGGATCGCGTGATTGGTGGCAGCCATAGGGCCTGGTGGATCGTCCTTCGGTGAATTAGCGTAATATCCGGCATCATAATGGTCCGCACAATACTGAAACACATTCCCATACATATCGTACAGTCCCCATGCGTTGGGCAGCTTCCTCGCCACAGGGTGTGTCTGAAGGCCGGAGTTCGTGCGGAACCAAGCGTACTGGCCCATCAACGCCTCTTCCGCTGCGCCCGGGGAAGGATTCGGCTGCACGCTGAAGTACCGCCGACCCGGGTTTCCCGCCCGGCAGGCATATTCCCACTGTGCCTCCGTCGGCAGTTGATACCGCCGCTTGGCGGCCTTTTCCCCCGGCAACTCCGATAACTTCCGGCAAAATTCGCTCGCCTCGTCCGATGGCAGATTCTCGACCGGAAATTGTGACGTGTCCTGACCGACCTTGTCTTTCGCCTTGCCCGTGGCGGAGAACTCGCTTGGATTGCTACCCATTATCCGCTGATATTCCTCCTGCGTCACCACGGTCACACCCAGCCAAAATGGCTTGGTTATCCGTAACCGGTGCCGCGGGCCTTCGCCAGGTAGATACCCCCCGTAACCCCAAAAGTCCTTGGGGTCCGGCGGCGTCTCCTCGTCGATCACTTCCTTGGGCGAGCCCATCATGAACTCGCCCGGCGGGATGAGCACCAGCTTCATGCCAATCGAGTTGGTCATCTCGACCGGTACGCCGAGGTGCTTGGCCCAGGCCGCTTGGTGTTCCTTGGCTTTCGTTTCGTCGAACGGGGCAATGGCGAGAGGTGGAGCGCCGGGCGGGAGTTCCCACTTGCCATCGGCGCCGACAAGGCTGCCGATGGCAGGAAGAGGCACGGTTTGCCCTGCTTCCCTTTGGCCAGCCGTTGTGGCTGGGTTGGTGCTTGCTGCCGTGACCGGATCGCTGCCAGGTGCCGGATTCCTCGTCCCGTGACTGAAGACGATGAACAGGCCCAAAACGACCATTGCCAGGGCGATACCTGCCGCGATCATCAATCTCCTGGATACTGTGGGCGGCCACCGCCCCAGGACTTGTCGCCGAATCCATGCAGGTGGTTCTCCGGTCGCGAAGTGCGGAGGCGCGTGAACGGGCGTGGTCGCCACCGTCCCCTGGGGTTGGCTAAGCATGGACCTCACCGTCTGAGCCAGAACTTCGAGGTGTGATTCCAGTGGCGCCGTCATCGCGTCCAGCCAGTGCGGACTACTAAGGAAGTACTCCATGGTCTTGGACATGGGCACGTCCTCAAGCCGAAACGGGATCAAGAACAGTCCTTTGGCAACAGCGCGCTCGACCTCTCGGCTTACCTGAGCAGACCTGTTGGACGCAGCCGAGAACACAAGGATCATTGCCCGACACTGGTTGATTCCGTCGATGATCGCTTCGCCCCAGTCCTTGCCGGGCGTAATGTCTCGCGGCGCGATCCAGCAGCGAACCCGTTGAGCTTCCAGGACCGCACAGATCGCCTCGGCTGTCGGTTTGTCGGCGTGAGAATGGCTTACAAAGACATCGTAGGCTGGCAGGGAAATCCCGGGAATCGCCAATACCTGGCCGCAGGCAGGGCATTTGGCGCGCTTGCCCGCATGCTCCGACTTAGCGGTGAAGGTTCTGCCACATTTGCAAGCCACTTGGATAGCCACGGCGGGGGCCTCCCAACTCGGTTGCAACCACTCCCAATCGCTAAAGCTTGACAGCCGCCGCCACGCCGGCGGCTCTCGGGCCTTCACCCCCATCAGCAAGCCGGAAGCAGAACCGTTCGTTTCCGGGAACGAACGATTCTCCTCATTCCCCTCAATTTAGCGGGTGGGTATCGAGTGTCAAGAACCATTTATCTTTCCTACTCCTTCAATCCGGCCATCGAGTAGGCCAGCTTCTCGGCGCCGTGGAGCATCGCGTCCCAGGTCACTTCGGCCCGCTTGTAGGCGGCCGTGCGGCCCAGGATCGTCGTCAAGTTGCTCTGCACGCTGGGGGCTACCGTCGCATTGGCGCAATCGCCTCGGCTAATGTTGGCGTGGAAGTCGGCAATGTTGCGGACCGCGCCGTCGGTGTAGAGATTCAGATGCTTGCCGCCCTTGTAGGACTTGTCGCCGACGATGTGCGCAATGCCGAAGTAATGCGTGTCGATCATGCCGCGCGGGCCGAACATGCGGCAGCCGATGTCTTCGCAGCCGCTGCCGTACTGTTTTGAGGCAAAGCTCACCGTCACGTCGTTGGCGAAAGTGAAGACGCAGTTGAAGTGATCGTTGCAGGTGCCGGCGTCGGTGCGGCCGCGTTTGCTGCACGTGCCATAAGCCCTCAACGGCTGGCCCGCGATCCAGGCGGCCACGTCCAGGGCATGGATGTTCTGCTCTGTGATGATGTCGCCGGAAAGGACGCGATCCAGGCCCCAGGCACGCAAGCGCGCCTCGGGGGCGCTCATATCCGTGCTGCCGCCCCAGGTGCTGCCGGTGTAATAGACGGCGTCGCCGGAAACGATCGGCCCGATGTCGCCCGCATGGACCCGGCGGACGGCCTCCTGGTAGAACTCGCTGGTGCGGGTCTGGAAGTCGATCAGCACGCAACGCTTGTTTTGCGTCCCCTTGCGCCCGGCCTCGGCGATGGCGAGACAGCCCGGAACGTCGACGGCCACGGGCTTGGCGCAATAAACGTGGCAACCGGCTTCCACGCCTGCCAGGGCCTGCTCGGGATGAAAGTAGGGAGGGCTTTCAATGACGATGGCGTCCGGCTTCACCGCCAGCAGACGCTTATAGCCCGCCAGGCCACTGAAGCGATGTGCCGCGGGAACGTTCAGACGGCCACCGCTCGCTTGGGCACGGTCGGAGAAATAGTCGGCCACGGCGACGAATTGGTAGCCTCCGTGTTGGTGGAAAAGATCGGCAATCCAATTGCCGCGGCCGCCGCAGCCGATCAGCCCCAGCGTGATCTTGGAATTGGCCTGCGTCGCGCCCACCAATTCCGGCTTGAGGATGG
The DNA here is from genome assembly GCA_964469945.1 of uncultured Planctomycetaceae bacterium. GTDB lineage: Bacteria > Planctomycetota > Planctomycetia > Pirellulales > Thermoguttaceae > CAYYBU01. The sequence continues at coordinate 1,388 of CAYYBU010000018.1, read as the reverse complement.
TCAATCCCAGTGCGCTGGCCCCGGCCAGAAAACCACGGCGGCTCAGGCCTTGCGGACGGGTATCTACGCGGGAAATGTTCTCTGTTGACATGGCACGCATCTCCTAAAGGTGTGATGATGGGGACGAATGTAGGCTACACAAGCGGCGAGCCGCCGTCAATCGCGCTGGACAGCCGCCCGCCTGCGGCGCATACTGGGGGACATGTCACCGGGCAATCTCTCGGCCAGAGGCGATTTCGGCAGCGAGCCGCTTGCGCGGCGGAAAAAGCCCAAGACCGTGAGCCTCATGGTCCTGGCCGCCGCGAGCATCGCCGGCGTGGTCGTCCTCATGACGACATTGGGATGGCTCGTGCTGCTGGCGCCGTCGGAAGCAACGGTCACGCCGCAGCAACGCCGGCTGGTGGTCGACATCGGAGCGGTCGCCGCGCAGTTCGACGACTACGCGCCCGACGCCGGCCGTGAAACCGTGGTGTGCCGGCGGTACTTCGACCGCACGTTCGATATCGATTATACATACCAACGCGCGGCCAACGATCGCCTCTACCTGAAATGTACGCTTACGGTGGCGCCCACGGCGGCCGCCGCGGCGAAACGCTATCGGCGGCTTTGGGGGCAGGAACCCTGGCAAGGGGCCCTGTTCGGCACGAAAGACGTCGCCTTGGTCCAGCGCGACGACCTCTTCTCCTGGGGCGAGCAATCCCGCTGCGGCATCATTCAGTCGGCGGGCAAGCCGGCGGGCAACTTGTTCGTGGCGCGGAAAGGCACGCTGGTTTTCTACCTGCTGGTGACCGGCGCGTGCTTCGACCACCGCGAGGCGTTTTCTAGCCTGGTGCGGCCCACGCTTGCGCGGATCGACCGCGAGATGCCGTAGCTTCTTACAGGCGGCCCTTGGTGCTGGGCACCCCGGACATGCGGGGATCGGTCTCCACGGCCATCCGCAGCGCCCGGGCCATCGCCTTGAAAATGCACTCGGCGATATGGTGGCCGTTGCGGCCGTAATGCAGCACGACGTGCAGATTGCACAAGGCGTTGGCGGCGAAGGCCTGCCAGAACTCGGCCACTAGCTCGCTGTCGAACTGGCCGATCTTCGCAGCGGGAAACTCGGCCTCGAAGACGAGATAAGGCCGGCCCCCCAGATCGACCGCGCAGGTAGCCAGCGACTCCTCCATGGGAAGCGTGAAATGGCCGTAACGGCGGATGCCCGTGCGATCACCCAGGGCCGCGCGGACCGCCTGGCCCAGGCAAATGCCCACGTCTTCCACGGTGTGGTGGGCATCGACCGCCAGGTCGCCGCTGGCGCGCACGGTCAGATCCAGTGCGCCATGTTTGGCCAACAGCGTCAGCATGTGATCGAAGAAGCCGACGCCCGTTTCGATCTGGGTCTGTCC
>CAYYBU010000017.1:0-12988 GCA_964469945.1 uncultured Planctomycetaceae bacterium | reverse complement strand
GCGAAGACCTCAGTTCGCTGTTCATCGCCATCTGCCGCGCCGCCGGCATTCCCGCCCGCACCGTCTGGGTGCCCGGCCATTGTTATCCCGAGTTCTATCTGCTGGACGACAAGGGCGCCGGGCACTGGTTCCCCTGCCAGGCCTCGGGAAGCCGGGCCTTCGGCTGCATTCCCGAGACCAAGCCGATTCTGCAGAAGGGCGACAACTTTCGCTCGCCGCACAGCAACAATCCGCGCGATCGCCAGCGCTACCTGGCCGAGTATTTGAAAGGCAAGCCGACCCCGGGCGGCGGCAAGCCGAGCGTGCGCTGGGTCCGCGAGGTGGTCAACTAACGAAAATACTCCGGTTCGTTGCCCGGCCGCCACTTGATGTTGCAACCGATGCTGGCCTTCTGGCTCTTGGAAACGCCGCGCCCGGCCAGCACGGCGTCGAGCGCCGCGCGCAGGTCTTCGCCCGTCACGGGGATATTATTGCCCGGCCGGCTGGAATCCATCTGCCCGCGATAGACCAGGCGGCGATCCTTGTCGAACACGTAGAAGTCGGGCGTGCAGGCGGCGCGATAGGCCTTGGCCACTTCCTGCGTGGCATCGTATAGATAGGGGAACCCATAGCCGCGCTGCCGAGCCTCTTGGGCCATTTTGTCGGGCGCATCGTCCGGATGGCTCTCGACATCGTTGGCGTTGATGCCCACCACGGCCACGCCGCGCTGCTGATACTCGCGGGCCAGTAGGGCCAGGCCGTCGGCAACGTGCTTCACATAGGGGCAATGGTTGCACATGAACACCACCAACAGCGCCGGCGCGCGGTCGAAGGCGGCCAGCGAGACGTTCTTGCCCTGAGTGTCCGGCAACGAAAAATCGGGGGCCTCGGTGCCCAGCGACAGCATCGTACTGGTAGTTGCGGCCATAGTATCTCCTCTGCGGAAAAGGTCTAGGGGAATTGCCTCTTCATTTATTCTATACAGCAGTCCACCCCCCGGCGGACGGCGGGCGGCTTTCAGTTGCCAGTTATCTGCTGCCTGCTGTCAGCCATCAGCGGCCAGTGATTGGAGATTTGAGATCAGCCTTCAGTGCATCCTGGCAGCCAAGGCATCCATCAGTCCGGCATGGCGATCGCCGACGGCCACAATCTCGAATCGCCGCGAGTGCGCGCCGGTGACCGTGATGGAAATCTCCAGCCGGTCCCGCGGCAAGCAACCCTGGATGCGATCGGCCCATTCGATCAGCACCAGCCCGTCGCTCTCGAAATACTCGTCGGGGCCGAGTTGTAGAAACTCGTCTTCGTCGCGCAGACGGTAGGCGTCGATATGGTAAATGGGGCGCCGGCCGGCATACTCCTGAACGAGCACGAAGGTCGGGCTGACCACGCTGCGGCGATCGACACCGGTCGCGGCGGCAATCGCCTGGACCAGCCGCGTCTTGCCGGCCCCCAGCGTGCCGCACAGCGCCACGGTCGTGCCCGCCGGCAACACGTCGGCCAGCGCGGCGCCCAGGACTGCGGTCGCGGCTTCATCGGCGGCGTCATAAACGAAAGGATCGCTCATAAGCATGCCATCAATCGAAGGTATGCTGCCAGCCGCGGGGCGGCAGCGGACTTTGCCGCCCCGGGCCGGTCTGTTGCCAAAGGCCCGGCTCGGCGACGAACTGCCCGATGCAACTCACGGGGACGCCCAGCGGCTGTTCGGCCAGCATCCGCCGGCTTTCTTCCGGCGGCACGGCCAGAATCAACTCAAAATCTTCGCCGTCGCCTAGGGCATGGTCCAGCGGCGTCGAGCCGTCCGCCAATTTCTCCGCCAGCCGCCGGGCGGCCTCGCTAACGGGCACGGCGTTGGTATCGAGAACGGCCCCACAGCCGCTTTCGCCGGCCAACGCCGCCAAATCGAGCGACAGCCCGTCGCTCACGTCGATGCCCGCATGGAGATCGTAACGATCGTTCAACAACAAGGCTTCGGCAATGCGGGGCTCGAAGTCGAACTGGTGTCCGAGGATGCTGCCGCCGAAGCTGCCGGTAACGAGGATGTGGTCGCCTGGGCGCGCGCCGCCGCGGCGGAGTGGTCCGCGGCCGAGCACCTGGCCCAGGAGCGTGATACTCAGGGCCAACGGCCCGTCCCAAGTGTTGGTGTCGCCGCCGGCGATGGCCACGTCGTAGCGCTCGGCCAGCGGCAGCAGACCTTCATACAGTTGCATGGCCAGTTCCATGCCGTGACGCCGCGGCAGCGCTAGCGCAATCAGGGCGGCCAGCGGCCGGGTCGCCATGGCCGCCAGATCGCTCAGGTTGACCGCCAGCGCCTTGCGGCCCACTCGTTGCGGATCATCGCGGGCGAGCTCGAAATCGACGTGGTCGGTAAGCAGATCCACCGTGACGGCACATTCCTGGATCTCGGCCATGTACAACACGGCCGCGTCGTCGCCGGGCCCCAGCCGCAGCAGCGGGTGAGGCGGCAATCGCTTGCGCAGCCAGGCGATCAAATCGGATTCCATGGGCATGTCACCGTAGTATTCCCGGTTTGCCCGCCGCCGGCAATCCCCCTTGGGGACCGGTTAAGGACAATGTATCCGGCACACTCCGTGTGCCGCCGGCCAACGGCACACGGAGTGTGCCGGATACATTGTTGACCACTAGCGGTCGAGGGTCGGCCGCGCGACCGTGGTGGTCACCGGCATGTAACCATAAAGCGTGTCGCTGCCGCGGAGGATGAAGAACTTCACCGGATTCAGCGTGGCGAAGTCAGGCCGCTTGAGAATGTACGCGATGTTGTCCAGCGAGATGGTTTCCCACACGTGCATGCCCACCAGAACGTCGCCCGCCCGGATGCCTTGGGCCGAGGCCGGGCTGTTGGGGCGTACGTCGGTCACCATCAGGCCGCCGCGATAACGGCTCTGATACTTCTGCTGGAACTCGCTCACCGGAATCGTTTTCAACTCCAATCCCAGCAATTCCCACGCGGGGCTCGCGGCCGGTCGCACCGGCGCGGGCAGGTCGGCCAGCGTGAGGCTCAAAGTCAGCGGGTTTCCCTTGCGGGCGATCGCGAGCGAGACCTTGTCGCCCGGCTTGCGATTGAGCATCGCACGGTGGAAGTCCAGCGCCCGCTTCACCTCCGTGTTTTCCACCGCCGTGACGATGTCGCCGGATTGCAGGCCGGCGTCGGCGGCCGGGCTCTTCTTTTCCACCGTGGCAATGTTGACGCCTGGTTGCGATGGCGAGGAATCGGCTGCCGTCACGGCGCCGTGCCACGCCTTGTTGACGCTGCTGGAGCCCAGCAGCGTGGCCGCCACGTTCAGGGCCTTGTCCACCGGGATAGCGAAGCCGATGCCCTGCGCGCCGGCCCGCACCGCGACGTTGATGCCGATCATTTCGCCGTCGATGTTCAACAGCGGTCCGCCGGAGTTGCCCGGGTTGATGCTGGCATCCGTCTGGATCAGGTCGTCGTAGAACTGGGCGTCGCTTACCTGGACGGCGCGGTGCAAGGCACTGATGATGCCGCGGGTGACCGTATTCTCGTAACCGTAGGCATTACCCACCGCGATGACCGATTCGCCGGCCATCAAGTCGGAGGAGGTGCCGATGGTGATCACCGGCAGCTTCTCGGCAATCTCGATCTTGATGATGGCCAGGTCGGTCTCCAGGTCGCGAGCGATCAGGGCCGCCACGAAATGCCGTTCGTCGGCCAAGGTGACTTGGATCTCGTGGACACCGTCGACCACGTGGTAGTTGGTCAGAATGTAGCCGCGCGAATCGATCACGATGCCGGTGCCCATGCCGTTGACGCGACGGGGCGCTTCGCCGCCGGCCGCCTGCGCGCCGCTGGGGCCAACGGTCTTCTCGCCGCGGATATTGACTACCGAGGGCCGCACTTTCTGCACGGCCTTGACGATGGGCGATTGCCGCAGTTCGGAGGCCCTGGCCGCGGTCGAGCAAAATGTCACCCCCACGGCCAGCATCGCGGCGGTCAGGAGAAACATTCCGTCACGAGGCCATGTTCGTTGCGCCGGTCGGTCCGACATGGGAAGCCTGTTGCTGGTGGTTCGAGCCGGGGTTTCCACAGCCCTGCGAAAAATCGAAAGCCGCCCGATCTTCACAGGCTCGCGCAGCCGCGGCGGCGCGGAATGAGCAAACCGCGCTAGCACGCCAACGCTCTTGGTAGATCGGATCGACGCCCGCAACGCCTTGATAGGCGACGATACCACCGGAATAGGCCGCCTAGATTGCCAGGCTACCGCACAGTCCGCCTATTCCGTCACGGTACCCTTCGTGGACGTCGCGGACGTATCCACCTTCATCGCCACGCTCGGCTCATGGGCCTGCAGCGCCGACGCGGGCATGGAGGGCGAGAACAGCCAGGTCGATGCGTCCGGCGAGGCTGCCGTGTCGAGGAGCTTGGGAGGCGTTCCGGTCCTCTCCGCGCTCGGCTGCGCCGGCACGGGCGCAGGAACTGTTGGCGACACGGCCGGCGAATGCGGCTGCGCGGGCAAAAGGGGCGGCGTGGGCGCGCGGTCGGGCATCAGATGCGGATTGTCGTCCGGCAATGGCAACTGCGGCTGCACCATCACGGCCGCTGCCGGCCCGACCGGCGAACCGAAGACCGGTTGCGTGGGCACGGGATGGAAACGCGGATGGTTGTAGTAACCCTCCGGAAGCGTGGCCCCCGCGGGCGGCGTTGCGGACGGCGCCGATCCAGTTGGCCTACCGCAAGTGCGACAGACCCCGTTGCCGCGGGCGGTCGCGTCGGCTTGGTGCGCCTCGTCCGGTCCGGGAGGGCAGCCAATATGGCCCAGCGGGTGCGCGCACCATGCGCAGCCGGAGAGGATCAACAGCAGGAGTCCTCCGGCCGGAGCGAGCCAAGTCAGCTTCGCAGTTCCCATATTCACACGATCCTCTCCAGGAGTCACTCTGGAGAAGATCGGCATGGAGCAGACGGAATTTTAGGAATAATCGGCAAGGTTTGCCTATTTTGACAAAATAGCCAGACAGAGCGTGCGCCGACAAGCCTCTGGACATATCCCTTTGGGACGCTGGGATCAAGACATTAGGCGAGATCGCGGTCCTCGAACATCAGCAGGGCCACGAGCATGGCCACCGTGCTATAGAGGACACAATAAATGGTGGCCCACAAGAGATACCAGGCGGGCACCGGCTGGCCGGTCGAGATGGCCCCATAAATGTTGAAGTGATCCAGCGCCGGCAAGATCGTGGAGAGCAGATCGGCAATGAAGGGGACCATGGGGAAACGCCCGACGGCCGAATTGGCCAGCATCGGCACCAAGTGGCCCAGGACATAGATCGAGGCGCAGATGACCAGATTCGGCAGCATGGGCAGGCGCGTGGATATCGCCACGCTGACGGCCGCCATCACCACGGCCTCCAGGAACGCCAATTCCAGGCCGGGGGCAATCTGCACCATCTCGTCGCGGCACTGATCCCAGGTCGGATCGGGCTGCGACGTTTCCCGGGCGTCGTAGGCTACTTTATAGGAGACGCTGCTGAGGAACAATGCGCCCAGAACGATGAACAGGATCACGATCGGGCCGAGAATGCCCAGAAATTTTCCCACGATGAACTGCCGGCGGCCGATCGGCTTGGACAACAGCGTCAGCGCGGTGCGGCCTTCGAGTTCCTCGGCGATCGAGACGCTGGCGGTCCACAGCGCCAAGATGATTGACAACACCATGATGAGCGTCAGACCGGTCTCTTTGACCACCTTCACGTCTTCGCCGAAGGTGTTGTAGGGCAAGAAGGGGAACAAGAAAATCAGCGCGAAGGCCCCAATCGCCAAGAGGACGTAGAACAGCGGCTGCGAAACGGCCTCTTTGCCCGTGGTCCAGGCGATGGCGGCCACCTTCGGGGCCACCAGCCTCAGCAGGAAGAGCGCCAGCATCAACAGCACCACGGCCGCCGCCGCGGCCAGCCCCACCATCCACAACGGCCTCAACCAGGTGGTTGCCACGGCGAGGGGAAGCAAATTGCCAATCGACAGAGCCATTATTTCTCCCGGGAACACATGGGCGCAGACATTCTCTTGGTTGCTTTACGTTGCCGACGACGACACGGTTCGCCGAAAAACCAATTGCTAACGGGACGCATCAAAAACGGACATCAAAGGTCTTGAATCGACTGCTGGCCGGCCGCATTTTCTCCTCCTCCGCGGAAATATATTGGCCCATTTCCGCCCGAATCTGTTGCAAAAGCAATCTTGTCTCCGCCGGCGCACCCTCGACCACCAAGTGGACACGGCCGTCGGGCAGGTTCCTGACGAAGCCGCTGACCGCCAGCCGCGAGGCCAAGGACCGCGCGGTATAACGAAATCCGATCCCTTGCACGTCGCCGGAGTAGTAAACTTCTCGTTGTTCCAGGTTGCGTGCCGTCACCGGGTTGGTCCTCTTGCTTTCCCTGTAGGTCAGGCTGTGCCTGACGTTCCGGATAAAGTCGGGCACAGCCTGACCTACAGGTTGGAGCCATCCAGCCAGTATACTGCCGCTCCGTGCCGCTTTCCAGCGGGGGGGATCGCCCGCGCGGGCGCCACTACTGGCTTGTCCAGCAGTGCCGTCGGGATCGGGGGATTGCTTGCCCAGTCACTCTTGACGCCTACCGGCAAATTGCCTACTGTTGCGGCCACTATGGCGAGTTTCCAGGGACGGAAAATTCTTTGCGCGGCGATCATCCTCTTCTGCGCCGCCGGCGCGGCAGGCCAACCGCCGGAGTTGGGCCAGGGCGTGCTCCTGCTCCGCAACGGTCAGATGATCGAAGGCAAGATCACCCACGCCGACGGCCACTACCAAGCGAATTTTGCCGACGGTGAAATTCGCTTGCGGGATGCCGACGTGGAATTCTATTGCCACACCCTGGAGGAGGGTTATCAGCGGAAACGGGCCGGCATCCAGTTGGGTAACGCCCACGACCACTTGCAGTTGGCCCAATGGTGCGAGCAGCATGGGCTGTACCGTTTTGCCACCGACGAACTGCGGGACGCAGCCGCCATCGAGCCCAACCACCCCATGATCGGCGTCTTGCAGCGGCGATTGCAAATGGCTATGGAGCCCCCCCAGCCGTCCGCAGAGACTGCCGCCCATGCCGGCCAGGGGCCCACGGCGGAAGACCTGGACCGCCTGACCCGCGGCATGGCCACCGGCTCGGTCGAGGCCTTTTCCCAGTACGTGCAGCCGCTGTTGATGAACCATTGCACCGCCTCGGGCTGCCACGGCCCGCAATCGGAGACCAAGTTCCGTTTGATGCGGGCGGCCTTCAACCAGCCGGCCGGGCGCAGGCTCACGCAACGGAACCTGCACGCCGTACTGCAATACATTGATTACGGCGTCCCGCAATCGAGCCGATTCCTGACCGCCATCAGCGGCCCTCACGGCCCGGTGCGAACGCCCATCTTCACCGACCATCAGGCCGGCCAGTACAAGCGGCTGGTCGATTGGGTGAACCTGGTGACCCGCCAGCCCGGCGGCGCGGAGGCCCCTGCTTCCATCGTCGCCGGCAAGGATGCCATGCCGCCCGCGCACGCCGCGGAAGATGCGGCGGCGCCGCGGCCCTTGTCGTCCACGGCCAATCGCGCCCGCCCGCTGCTCCGGCCAAGCCGCGAGGGGAAACCGGGACCCGTCCGTGCCGCCTCGGCCACCGTGCCGGAGGATGCCGCCGCGCCCGCGGATCCCCCAGCCAAACTTCCGAAAGCGGATCCCTTCGATCCGGAAGTCTTCAATCGGCAGTACGCCCCTAAGCCGCCCGCAAAAGAATGAGGGTAGGTCTTGGGACTTAGGTCTTGGGCAGTAAGCGGGAAACAGGTTACCCAACGTGCTGCACGGCTGTAGGGAACGCCCTCGGTGGCGTTCCGGGAGCGCGAGAGGGCGTGGCTAATTCTACTGCGCAAGGTTCGCGGAAAATGGGGGACGGTCCCCTTCGGTCGCACGATTGACACAGAAGACCGTACAGTCCCCAATTCCGACTGCCGACATCGCGCAACCCTTCCCCAACGCGCCTTCACGGGTCCACAAGCTTGATCTGCCCGCTCTCGATCAGCTCGAGGAATTGCCGATTGCTTTCCAGCAGGCCGGGCAACTGGGCCATTTCGGCCGGCGTAAACCAGTGGATCGATTCCACCTCGGCCGGATTGGCCAGCGGCGCGGCATCGTCGGTCGCTTCGGCCAGCCACCAGGCCAGTTCGACCTTCCACGCGGTGACGCACTGCCAGAGTCGCCGCACGGGGCGGATGGCGAGGCCCACCTCCTCGCGAATTTCTCGCACCAGGGCCGCCTCTTCCGATTCGCCCGCCTCGATACCGCCGCCGGGAAAACAATAGGTCAGCGGCGCCACCACGCTGCGCGAACGGCGAATGACCAACATCTGTCGGCCGCGGAGAATAATGGCGATCGCGCCGCGGCGTCCCGGATCATCGGCAATCAGCGGATGGCTCTCCATGCGGATTAGTGGAACTTCAGCATCTGGAGATTGGCCATCAACAGTGCCAACAAACCCAAAACCCACTGGGGCACTTCCTTCGGCCGGGGAGCCACGAACAATCGCTGGCATGCCGGACAAAAATTCGGCCCTTCCAGATTCCGCTTCTGCTTGACCAGGCTCAAGCAGTATGGACATTGTGATCTCATAAGACGCCTATGGTCCGCGGGGGATATTTCCCCGAGGTTCCGTCAATGCACGATCATCCATCTGAAGTATAGCCTGCGATCCGCGGCTTGGCGACTTGCTGTCGGGTTCTCTCACGGTTTGCGCTGCGTTGCTGATAAAGTACACCTCGATGTCAGAAACGCTCCACATCCCCAGGTAGCGTGGCGTTGATGCCCTTGTGGAACCGCAAGTAAACGGTGATCGCCTCGACCAGCACCGTGATGGCGATGCCCCACAGGAGGACCGTCTGTCCGCGAGTTCCCGTCATGTCGTTTTCTGTGCCATCAAGACCAGCGATTCGAGTTCGAGTTGCTGACGGCCCGACTCGTTCGCGCAAAGCCGCCTTCCCGGCGTCCCCATTCTACACCGGGAATGGGGGATGGGAATAGTCGCCCGCTGGCGGCCGGCGCTGGTTTTCGCCGCGCAGCAACGGTACGATGGTAACCGTGGGGTTTCAACCCATCACAGTGTCGCTGCGCGACGAAAACCATTGATCCAATAAATGTGGCGACCGGAGTACGCGCCCGTGCAGAAGTTCGACAAATTCCAACCCACGCTCTTCGAGTTCCTCGAACAACTGGCCGACAACAACAACCGCCCCTGGTTCCAGGAGAACAAGCCGCGCTACGAGCAGGACGTTTTGGAGCCGGCAATGGCCTTCATCCGCGCCTTCCAGCCGCGGCTGAAGCGGATCTCGTCCTATTTCGTGGCCAGCGACCGCCGCGTGGGCGGTTCGCTCATGCGGGTCTATCGCGACACGCGCTTCGCCAAGGACAGCGAGCCGTACAAGACCAATGTCGGCATCCAGTTCCGCCACCAACTGGGCCGCGACATTCATGCCCCCGGCTTCTACGTCCACGTCGCGCCGGGCGAGTGCTTCCTGGCCGTGGGCCTGTGGCGGCCGGAAGCCGAGCCGCTTCGCCGCATCCGAGAGGCAATCGCCGAGTGGCCCGACCGTTGGCGTCGGGCTCGTGACGCGGCGAAATTTCGCGCGCGGTTCGCGCTGGACGGCGGCAGCCTCAAACGCCCGCCGCGCGGTTTTCCGGCCGACCACGCTTGGATCGAGGACCTGAAGCGGACTGACTTCATCGCCGTGGAAGAGTTGGAGGAGCGGGACGTTCTCGAGCGGAAGTTTTTGGACTCCGTGGCGGCGTCTTTCACCGCCAGCCGTCCCTTCATGCGGTTTCTCTGCGATGCCCTGAAGGTGCCTTTCTGAGAGGTTTGCCCGCCGAATCGTTGCCCACCTGTTCGCGCCTCCCTCGATCGTGAGCTATATTCATGATAGAGCTACCTTCACCATCAGGAGGGCCTTTTCATGACAGCAGTTCAATGGTGGTGCAGCGGGGTCGTGCTCAATCGGATTTTCTCATCGGCGTCATCGCAATGCCCCCTGGAGAATGCCCCCGCGTCGCAGAATGTTGCCGCTGGGCACGACTATGTCACCCAGAGCGTTCAGGCGGAGAGTTCCCCGCCCAGCGGCCAGGAATTCGACAGCGTGGGCTAGTCGTGCGCCGCCGATAGCCCGGCGCGTTCCAAGAATGACTTGAAACGGGGTGCCGCGCGCAGGATGGTCCAGCCGCGGATCGACGCCAATGCCGGCACGTCCGCCGGCCAGCCGCAACGTGACCCCCTGGGTGACAGTGGCAACGCCGCTTCGTTGACAAGCGAGGGCGACACATGCTAGACTCCGGCCGTGTGGCTATATCGCCATGTCAACCGTGACATCCCTTGACGGATCATGTAGGACCTATGGACGCGACTTTCCTGCTGGATATCGGCGTCGCGCTGCTGTTGGGCCTGGCCATCGGCGTGGAGCGTCAGTTCGGCCAACATCCGGCCGGGCTGCGGACCAATGCCCTGGTCTGCATGGGAGCGGCCGTGTTCGTCTCCCTCTCGCGTCTCATGGCCCCCAATGACAGCCCGACGCGCATCGCCGCCCAAGTGGTTTCCGGCATCGGCTTCCTTGGCGGCGGCGTGATCCTGCGCGAAGGTCTCAGCATCAGGGGCCTGACCACGGCCGCCACCCTCTGGTGCAGTGCGGCCGTGGGGTCGTTGGCCGGGGCCGGCCATCCCTACCACGCCGCCACGGCAGCCGCCACGATCGTGGGCATCAATCTGATCTTGCTCCCGCTCGATGGCTGGATCGACCGCCTGTGCAAGAGGCGGAAAAATGTGGATACCAACTATCGCCTGCGGGTTGTCTGCCAGCAGCAGCAAGAGGGCACGGTCCGGGCCATGCTCGTGCAGGACATCAATGTCCATGCCAGCATGGGCGTGCAAGGGATCTCGACCCGCACGGCCGATCAGCCGGGCAGCAAACTGGTCGTCGTCGACATCGAGTCCACGATCCGTGACGACCATGCCATCCAGGAAATCATGTCGCGCGTCACGATCGAGCCGGGGATCGCCTCGGCCAGTTGGGAAAGGTTGCCCTAGCGTCTGGGCCCTGGCCGACGCACGCCCGCCACGAGCAGATGATCCCGTTCCTTGATGACGTGACCAGAACCGCAGGCCGGCGGGCCTACTGCCGATCGAGTTCCTCGCTCTGCGGCAGATCCCGGATCGAGGCCAGCCCGAACAGTGCCAGAAAGCGATCGGTGGTGTGGTAGAGGGTGATCGGCCGCGGCGTGCCGGGCTGCCGCTCGATTCGCAGCAGGCCGCGATGCACCAACTGCGACAACACGTGGCCGCTGGGTTTTCCCCGCTGCTTGCCGACCCGCTCCGCCGTCAGCGGTTGTTGATAGGCCACGATGGCCAACACGTCGACGGCCGCCTGCGACAGCCGGGCCTGGCGAATCCGCCCATAAAAACGGCTGCGAAGATTGTCGAACTCCCGGCCCAGCACCAGGCGATAACCGCCACCCTCGTGGATGATCTGGTAAGGGCAACCGCTCGCAGCGTACCGGCCGTTGAGCTCATCGACCAGCCCCGGAATCTCGGCTGGCTGCACGTCGCGCATCAAGTCGGCGGCCCGCGCCGCCGACAACGGTTCATTGCCCTCGTTGCCCACGAAGAGCATCGCTTCCAGAATGCTTCGCGGGCTCAAGGGGCACAGGTCTTCCTCGTTTTCCGCCTGCTCTTCGGCGGGCGGAACCGTCACTTCGGCCGCCGGCTGCCCGGGCGGCTCCGCGGCGGTCTCCGCCCGGCGGCCCTCTTCCGCCGCCGCTGCGGCAGCCGTTTCCGCGCGCAGCTTCGGTGCGGTTCCCATCACCTGGGCGAACGCCTGGGCCAGTTCGTCCAGCGAAACTCCCTGCGGCTGGGGCGGTTGGGTGCCGGGATGTTCGTGGCCGGTCTTTACGTCTTCCATCGCTTGGCAACCTGGGCCTTCATGAACTTCAGCCCGTCGCTGGCCAGTTGCTGCTCGCTCTGGTACATGCGGCGCCAGATCTTGGTGGCCGCCGCCAGCTTCTCCAAAGCCAAACCGAAGGCTTCGATCACCATCAGGTTGTCGTAACCGACCTCTTTCAGCGTGTCGAAGGTCTCGTTCCAGCGAACGTTGCCCGCCCCGGGCGTGCTGCGGTCGTTCTCGGAAATATGCACGTGGGCCAGCACGTCTTTCAAGGCGCGGATAGCCGCCGGGGTATTCTTCTCCTCGATGTGCGAATGGAACGTGTCGTACATCATCTTGCAGCGGGGGTGATTCACTTCGCGGCAGAAGCGGACGCCGTCGGCCGCCGTATTGAGCAGGTAGCACTCGAAACGGTTCAGGTACTCCAATGCCAAGGTGACCTTGCATTGCTCGGCATGTTCGGCGACCTGCCGCATACTCTCGACGGCCCATTTCCACTCGTCAACCGTCGCGCCGGCGCCGCTGAAATAGCCCAACGCGGAGTGGAACGGTCCCACCAGGGTTTCCACTCCGGCGGCCGCCGCACAATCCAGGGCCGCCTTGTTGTGCGCCACGCCCTGGCAACGCACGGCCGCGTCGGGGCTCATCGGGTTGTCGTCGACGCCGCGCACCGTCACGCCCGTACGCGCCAGTCCGGCGTTGTCGAGGTGTTTGCCCCATCGAGTGTAGGTGTCCACGTCGAGATCGAAAATGGGGATTTCCACGGCGTCGTAGCCGAGTTGCTTGATCTCGTCCAGCAGCGGCAGCGCCGCGTCGTCAAGGGTGTCGGTCCACAACAACAGATTCAAACCATAACGCATGTCGGTTCTCCTCGGGTGGTAGCCAGCTCCCCTCTCCCGCTCCCGCTCACGCGAGAGGGGCAGGGGGCGAGTGTGGTCTGTTTCTTGGGCAGCCCACAGTTTCTCATCTTCGTCCCACTGCTGCAAGATACGCGGCAGGAAATGGGGACTGGCTCCGTGGCCTCAAACAGGCTGGCCCCGCGGGACAGCGTCGCTGGCGACGGTGCCTGTCCCC
>CAYYBU010000016.1:0-13032 GCA_964469945.1 uncultured Planctomycetaceae bacterium | reverse complement strand
TCGCTGTTCGAGATCGGCGCCGACGGCAGCGGGCTGCGGCAGGTTTCGGCCAAAGACCCGCCGGTGTGGCACTACGACGGCTGTTATCTTCCCAACGGCCAGATCGCCTGCGTTTCCAACGCCTGCGAACAGGCGGTTCCTTGCACCGGCGGCGCCAACGTGGGCAACATGCATCTGATCAATGCCGACGGCACCGGCGAGCACCGCGTCTGCTTCGATCAGGACCAGAACTGGAATCCCACCGTGATGAACGACGGCCGCATCCTCTACGTCCGTTGGGAATACACCGATTTGCCCCATTACTTCAGCCGCATGCTCTTCCGCATGAATCCCGACGGTTCGGGGCAGATGGAGTATTACGGCAGCGGTTCTTATTGGCCCAACGCCATGTATTGGCCGAAGCCAATTCCCGGCAACGCCACCGAGGTGGTTTGCATCGTTTCCGGGCACCACGGCGTGTCGCGGGTGGGCGAGTTGCTGCTGCTGGATCCGGCCCGCGGCCGTCACGAGGCCGACGGCGTCGTACAGCGCATCCCCGGCTACCGCCGCAAAGTCGAGCCGGTCATCATGGACCAACTGGTGATCGACGTGTGGCCGAAATTCGCCACGCCCTATCCGTTGGCCGAGCCGGGAAGCAACCTCGGCGCCGGCAAGTACTTCCTCGTGGCGATGAAGGAGCACGACGGCGCCAAGTGGGACATCTGCCTGGTCGATATCTACGACAACATCACGCCCATCCTTCGCGGCGGCTACATGAACCCGGTGCCGTTGCGGTCGCGGCCGGTGCCCCCGGTGATTGCCTCGCAACTGAACCCCACGCAGCAGGACGCCACCATTTACCTGGCCGACATCTACCAGGGCAACGGCCTGCGCGGCTTTCCGCGCGGCTCGATCAAGGCCCTGCGCGTGGGCTCGCACGAGTTCCGCTTCGCCGGCAATGGCGACACCTACGCCTCCTCGAACGAGGGCGGTTGGGACGTGAAGAAGATTCTCGGCACGGTGCCGGTGCAGCCCGACGGCTCGGCCCTGTTCCACGTGCCGGCCAACACGCCCATCTTCGTGCAGCCTTTGGATGCCGACGGCAAGGCCCAGCAGGTAATGCGAAGTTGGTACACGGCGATGGCGGGCGAGACGGCCTCGTGCATCGGCTGCCACGAGCAGCAGAACAACACGCCGCCCTCGAAGTACACCATGGCCGGCCGCAGCAAGCCCAGCGAGATCGCCCCCTGGAACGGCCCCACCCGCGGCTTCAGCTTCGACCGCGAGGTGCAGCCGGTGTTGGACCATCGTTGCGTGGGCTGCCACGACGGTAGTGCCGCGAAGGCCGACGACCGCCTGACCAAGAGCCAGCCCGACCTGCGGGCGAAACAACTGCACGCCGGTTACACGGGCCGCTACAGTCCGGCCTACATGGCCTTGCAGATGTACGTCCGCCGCCCCGGCTACGAGTCGGACATGCACATGCACGTGGCCGGCGAGTTCGAGGCCGACACCAGCGCGCTGGTGCAGATGCTGAAGAAGGGGCACTACAACGTGCAACTCAGCCGCGATGATTGGGAACGGCTCTACGCCTGGATCGACTTTAACGTCCCCTATCCGGCCAATTGGCGCGAGAGTCACGTGCCGCCGTCCAAGGAACTGGTGGATCGCCGCGTGAAGTACAAGAAACTCTTCGCCAACATCGACGATCGCGACGAGGAGCCCTTGCCGCCCGCGGCGATCGTGCCGTTCGAGGCGCCGCAGCCGGCGGCGCCGCGGCCGAAAGCCTCGCTGCAGTTGGCCGGCTGGCCGCTGACGCCGGTCGAGGCCAAGAAGCTCCAGCAAACGGCCGCCGGCACGACCGTGCCGGCCAAGCTGGTCGGGCAGAACGTCGCGGCGGCCGCCGCGACGATGAAGGAAGTGGAACTTCCCGGCGGCGTGAAGATGAAACTGGTGCTCATTCCCGCCGGACGCTTCGTGATGGGCAACTTCCGCGGCGCGATCGATGAATATCCGGAAGCGGTCGTCGCCATTCCCCGCGCTTTCTATCTCGGCCAGACCGAGGTGACCAATGCCCAGTACGCCGCTTTCGACGCCAAGCACGACAGCGGCTATATCGAAGGCCGCGGCAAGGACCGCACCAGCCGCGGCACGGCGATCGACGGCGACGAGCAGCCGGTGGTGCGCATCTCGTGGAACGAGGCCATGGGCTTCTGCCGTTGGCTCTCGCAGCAGCGCGGCTGCCACGCCACCTTGCCCACCGAAGCGCAATGGGAATGGGCCTGCCGCGCCGGCACGGCCAGCCGCTTCTCCTTCGGCGACGCGCTGCACAACGATGTCATGAACATCGCCGACGGACGGGCCGCCGGCTGGAACTACGGCCGCGGCGAACCGGGCTACAACGATGGCAACGAGTTCGTCGCCCCCGTGGGACGCTTCCCGCAGAATCCCTGGGGACTTGCCGACATGCACGGCAACGTGGCCGAGTGGTGCTTGAGCAATTACCGGCCCTATCCCTATCGGGCCGATGACGGCCGCGACGATCCGGGCGCGGCTGGCCTGAAGGTGGTCCGCGGCGGCTCGTGGAACGACCTGGCCAAGGACGCCACCTCCTCCGCCCGCTGGCGCTACCAGCCCTACCAATCAACCTGCACGGTTGGCTTCCGCGTGCTCGTCGAGTTGGACGGCGATGCGACCTTGAAGACGGCCGCGAAATAGGGCAGATCGGCGTTCGCTGTTTATGGGGTGCCACTGCTGGCTTGTCCGGCAGTGGCACCTTGGCGTTTCGCTCGTCCCACTCGACTGCTTGTACGCCGGTGCTAGCATGGGCGGCGGCGGAAACGATTCGCTTCCTTCTTGTCAAGAGCGAATTTCCGCCGCGATTTTCTTTCCGCGCAATTGCCCTTTGTCCGAGTTGGCGGAAGTGACTATAATACATCTCGTCGTGGAGGGATTCGTCCGGCATGCGGACACGCAGTCGCGTGGGGACGCGCGGTCACAAGGGCAAGAAGGAACCGTCGTCGTGCTCACTGCTCGACCGAAAGTTGCCGAATTGGTTTTCCAGCTATACGGAAGGCCACTGCATCCGGAATTGTTCGAGGTCTATCATTCGCGCACCATCGAGCGCGAGGACTATACAGCCAAGATCGACATCACCAGCGCCGGCCACGTAGTCACCTGGCGTTACGGCGGCCTCACGCTCACGGAAGTGGCCGCCTCGGCCCAACATCCCCTGCCGGAAAAGCGGCGGCTGTTGTCCTACGGGCTGAAAGGGCAGCGCAGCGACCGCGTCGAGTGCCGCGGCGGCGTCTGCTACCAGGTGAGCTTCCAGCTCGAACCGGTCGACCCCGAGGTCTTCTGGACCTTCCAGCAGGAACTGGCCGCCGATGGCCTCCGCCAGGGCATGTTGCACAAGTTCGACGCCAGCGGACGCATGGCGCTGGGTGCGTTGAGCTACATCAACGTCGAGAGCCGCCATCGCAAGCTGTTGATCCAGGCCTTCCACACCTTTCCCGACGACTACGCCATCGTCAAGAGCCAGTCGATCTTCCAGTTGCCGTAGTCCGCTCCGCTTTGCAGGGTTCCCGGGGAGAATGCATCCTTCGGACCGCGCGGAGGGGGCTACGCGGCCCGGCGGCGGCGCCATTGATAAAGCCGCGCGTTTCCTTCCTTGCCCACCTGCCGGACCGCCCCCATGCGATGAAAACAATAGACCATCTGCTGGGCAATCCGGCGTTTGATTTGCAATGACTCGGCCAAGTGACCGCTGTGAAAGGGCTGCGGCAGCGGGCAGGCCACCAAGGCCGCCAGATCGCCCGCCGTGCGCAGCCGATGCCGCTGGTGAATGGCCACCAGTCGCTGGTCTTCCACCTGCTGGTCGCCTTCCCGCCAACGCCGCCGCCGGCCGTGGCCCGGATAACGCCACTCCTCGATCTCGACCAGCAGGACTTCCAGCGTCAGCCGCGGATGGGGAAAGACGCGGGTGAAATGGACCAACTCGTCGAACAGGTCGAGCAAGCGCCCACGCTTCGGGCTGAGCCGCCGCTCGGTGACCTCGCCCCCTTTGGCCGCTTGTTTCACCAGTAGCTTGCGAACCACGATCGGCTTGACCACGCACACGCGGTGTTCGGCCAGCAGGCATTGCACCTTGTCGCGGATGGCCGCCAACGAACCGTGCTGGATCTCGATCAGCCGGCCGCGGGAAATGGCGTCGACGCGATAGCCGTCCACGGGCACCTCGAACCGCGCCTGCTGGCCGGCGTAGAGCAACTTGAGTTCCCGGTGCAGGGAGGTTTCCATCGATCCTTACTTTGTATCCGGCACACTCCGTGTGCCGTTGCCCGGCGGCACACGGAGTGTGCCGCATACTTTCACTGCGGCGGCGCGATGCCGAAATCTTCAATGCACAGCAAACTGGCGAAGGGATAGCCGCGGGCGGCGAAGGCCTGGGCCCCGCCTTCCATGCGGTCGATGATGGCGATCACCCGTACCACCTTCAGTCCGAAGGCTTCGGCCCGCTGGATGGCCTGAAAGGACGAACCGCCGGTGGTGACGACGTCTTCGACGATCACGACCTGGTCGCCGGGCTGGACCGGCCCCTCGATGTATTGATTGGTGCCGTGCCCCTTGGACTCCTTGCGGACCATGAAGCCCAGCAGCGGAGTGCTGCGCACGGCCGACATGGTGACCACGGCGGCCGTGATCGGATCGGCGCCGATGGACATGCCGCCGATGGCTGCCGGCATCGGCCCCGACGCGAGCAGATCGAGGATCCCTTCGGCCACCAGCCGGGCCCCGTCCGGATGCAACGTGACCTGTTTGCCGTCGAGATAATAGCTGGCCGTCTTACCGGAAGCCAGGGTGAATTGGCCGAATTTCAGGGCCTTTTGCCGCACCAGCGCCATCAGCGCCTGTTTGTCGTACATCGCGAACCTTCCTTCGGAGTCGATGGATGCCAAGCGGACGGGGAATGCCGCATTGTACCGGGGACAGGGCTGTTTTCGCAACGCATCCGCGGCACGGGCCGGGAAAACTGCAAAGTCTGACGCGAAGGGGTCAGGTCCATGTTTTCGGACAAGCCTTGCCTGGAAAACCGGGCGTTCGAGCCGAAAAATGGACCAGACCCCGACTTCGGTTCTTTTCGCACCTGTCAACCCAAGCCATACTGCCCATCTTTTCTCATTTGTCGTGCCTTGGACTTTGGGTTGAACTGACTGGCCGCCCCTGCCGATGAAAGAGGCTGGGAAAACCTTGCCGGTCGCGCAAACATTGCCGGTCGGCTTGACGGTGACTCGTCTCCTCTTTCTCTCCGGCCAATTGACATGACTACTTCCAATACCGGCAATCGCCAACAGGCTGCCGCCGTGCCGATCACTCGGCTGCCGGCGGAGACCCGCATCGACAACGCGCATCAGGCGGCCCCCCAGGTGGGCGAGCAGGTCGTGGACCAGGCCGCCCAATATCGGGCCGCCAAAGAGACCGAACTGTCCGCGAAGCAACTTCGCACGCAGGCGGCCCAGTTGGCCGAGCACTTGCGCGCGCGGCAGAAGGATCTCGATCATCGCGAGGCCGAGATCAATGCCCGCACGGCGCAGATGGAAAGCGACCTGCGCTCCGCGCGGCTTTGGCTCAGCGAGCGGATGGCCGAACTGCAGCAGCGCCAGGGCGAGCCCAGCCCGGAGCAAAGCACTCGCGAGAAGTCGTTGCGGCAGGCCGCCGAGTCGCTGAAAGTCAAATTGAAACGGCTCGACGAGGCCGCCGAGTTGGTGAAAGTCAAAGAAAAGCAACTCGACGAGGCCGACACTCGGCTGGCGCAACAGCGTGCCGAGTTGCTGAAGTTGCACCAACAGTGTTCCGCCGTGCGACAGGTTGCGGAAGAGCAGGAGCAGGCGTACCGCGAGCGACTGGCCGCCGAGCACCAGCGCGCCATGGCCGCAGTCGAGGAGCAGCGGTGCGTGGTCGAGCGCCGCAGCGAGCACGTCGACCGTTGCCGGGTGGCCCTGGAGCAACTTCGCGGCGAGTTGGGACGCCTGCATCGCGAGACGCTGGAGATCCGCTTGGCGACCGAGGAGCTTTGGGCGCAGCTTTCCGGCGCGGCGCCGCCGGCGGCCTTGACGCAGTCGCTGGGGCGGATTCGCAGCCGTCTGGCGGAGCATTACCGGCTGGCCCAGATCGAGTTGCACGGGCAGAAGGAAGAACTGGAGAAGATCCGCGGCCAGTTGGTCGAGCAGCACGAAAAGCTGGTCGAGCAGAAAAACCAGTTTGAGCAGTGGGCGGCCGTACGGCAGTCCGAGACCGAGCAACAAGCCGCCCGGCTGGTTGCCCGCGAGCAGCAACTCGATCGTCGCGAGGCCGAGCTTCGCAGCCAGTCGCAGCAGTGGCAAGTGGAGCGGCTTGCGCTTCAGCAAGAGTTACGGCGTCTGCGGACGGAAGTGGCCCAGGGCGCGGAGGCAATGGCGCTGGCGTAGGGCGAAACTTTAGACTGCGACGACTTGTCGCCGCTTTCTTTGCGTGGCCGGAAGAAATCGCGAGGTCGCGCCTTTCAAATCCGCGCCACCGTGGAACCGCTGAGGCGGCGCACCAGGTGCCGGATCTCCAACACGCTCAGCGTGGCCAATACGCTGGCCACCGGCAGCCCGCTTTCGACGACGACCTGATCGATGGGCGTCGACTCGGTGCTGATGGCGGCCAACACCTGTTGCTCGGTTTCATTCAAGAGCAACTCGGCCGGATGGCGAACCACCTGGCCGTCGTCGCGGGGCGTGGACTCGACCAGCGGGCCCAGTTCCTCCAACACGTCTTCGGCGCTCTCGACCAGCTTGGCCCCGTCGCGGATCAAGCGATGGCAGCCGCGCGACATGCGGCTGTCCACGTTGCCCGGCACGGCGAAGACCTCGCGGCCTTGCTCCATAGCGTGGCGGGCCGTGATGAGGGCCCCGCTCCGCTCGGCCGCCTCGATGACGATCACTCCCAAGGAAAGGCCGCTGATGATGCGGTTGCGCTGCGGAAAAGTGCCGGCCAGCGGCGCCGAGCGGGCGGGCTGCTCGCTGAGCAAGGCCCCACAGGCGGCCACCTCGGCGGCCAGTTGTTCATGCTCGGGCGGATAGATGTTCAGCACACCGCTGGCCAACACGCCCAACGTGCGGCCGCCGGCCGCCAACGCCCCGCGATGGGCCGCCGCATCAATGCCGCGCGCCAGGCCGCTGACGATGGTCAAGCCGGCCCGCGACAGGCTGCCGGCCAGCCGCTCCGCCATCCGCAGCCCGTACTGCGTGGCATGGCGCGTGCCGACGATGCCGATGGCCAGCGTGTCCGCCGGTTTCAGGCTGCCACGCACGAACAGCACGCCGGGCGGATCAGGAATCTCGCGGAGCATGCGCGGATAACGCGGATCGGACTCGATGAGGATGTCGATGCCGCCTTGCCGGCAGAGAACGATTTCCTCGGCCACGTCGAGCGTTTCGCCGGCGCGGAGGATATTTTGCGTCAGCTTGGGGCCGACCCCCTGGACCTCGCGCAACGCGCTGGGGGCGGCTGCCAGCACTGCCCGCGCGGCGCCGAACCGCTCCAGTAGCGACTGTCGCGTCCGTGGCCCCACGCCCGGCACCAGCACCAACCGTAGCGTGTCGATCAGTTCCTCGTCGGCAGGCTCATCCATCGATCCAATCTCCTCCAGGCCGCGCCTTCCCGCAAATCGTAGGTCAGGCTGTGCCTGACGATCGCGCTCTGTCGGGCTGAGCCTGATCTACGGCCTGTCAGGCACAGCCTGACCTACTACTACGATCTGTCAGGCACAGCCTGACCTACGGACTTCATTCTTCCCGCTCGGGCGCCAGCGCCGCGCGAATATCGGCCTCGCTAACGTCGTCGACCAGTTCCACGGATCCCAGGCGGCGGGGCAGCACCAGCCGCAGCCGGCCGTGCTCGACTTTCTTGTCGTGCATCATGGCGGCCACGATCTGCTGGCGATCGAGCTTGGGCAGTTGCACGGACAGGCCGAGGGCCTCCAGCAATTCCCGCTGCCGCCGGACGAGAGCCGCATCGACGCGGCCCAACTGCTCGGCCAGCCGCGCGGCGCAGTGCATGCCGATGGCAACGGCCTCGCCGTGCAGCAGCTTGCCGTAACCGGTCAAACTCTCCAGGGCGTGGCCGAACGTATGGCCGTAGTTGAGCACGGCGCGGTGGCCGCTCTCCTCGCGCTCGTCGCGTTGGACCACGTCGGCCTTCAAGCGGCAGCAGCGGGCGATCACGTGGACGAGCGTCGCGGCATCGCGCTGCAGCAGCGCGGCCGCATGGCCTTCGAGGTAGTCGAACAACTCGGCATCGAGGATCACGCCGTACTTGACCACTTCGCCCAGGCCGGAGCGGAACTCGCGCGGCGGCAGGGTGTCGAGCGTGGCGGTGTCGATCAGCACGCCGAGGGGTTGCAGGAACGCCCCCACCATGTTTTTGGCGGTCGGCAGATTGATCCCCACCTTGCCGCCCACCGAGCTATCGACTTGGGCCAGCAGCGTGGTGGGCACCTGGAAGAAGCGGATGCCGCGGGCGTAGGTGGCGGCGATGAAGCCGGCCAGGTCGCCGACCACACCGCCACCGACCGCCACGACCACCGTCTGGCGATCGGCGTTGAGTTCGAGCAGGCCTTCCCACAAGCCGGCGGCCACTTCGATTGCTTTGGACTGCTCGCCCGGCTTGACGGCCACCACGGCGACGTCGATCTTTTCGCCCACCAGGCTTTCGGCCACGCGGAAGGCGTGCGGCTCCCGGACGTTTTCGTCGGTGATGATGATGGCGTGCGAGACCGGCCCTCGCGATGCCAGCAGCGGTCCGCTGCGGGGCAGGTTTCCGGAGCCGATTTCAATGTCGTAGCCGCGCTCGGCCAAGTCGACGCGGACGGTCTGCGTGGGAAGGGGCACGGCGGTTCCTATGTGTGCTTCAAGCGATCCAGGTCGGCCGCGGTCACGGTGATTTGCCGGCAGAAACCCGTATAGAGGCGGACATATTGCAGCTCGGCGGCCTGCGCCGGCTCGGCGTGCAGCCGTTTTTCGATCTGCTCCCGCTCGGCCGCGCCGAGGTTGTCGAACTGCTCGGGCCAGACGGTGGCCGTTTCCACGACCAGGGCCTCGCGATAGGTATCGAAGGGATCGCCCATGGATGTTGCGTCGTCAGGGATCGAGGGTCAAAAAGCGGCGGTCGAACCCCGCGATTTTGAATCGCGAGGGCCGCCGTGCCGCCATTATAGGCCGCTGCCGGGGTGGTTCGCAATCGGGGGCCGCTCAAGCGTGCGGCAGAAAATACTCACGCAAGATCTCAAATCTGAAAGCCGGTCGCTCCCTTTCTTTGCGCCTTGGCGCCTTGGCGTGAAAATATCTTCTGCTTCGGCGAAGGTTTACGCATCACGCCCGGTCGAAGGGGAAGGCGATGACTTCCTGGATGCTGGCGGCCCCGGCGGCCAACATCACCAGGCGGTCCAGTCCCAGCGCCACGCCCACCGCCGGCGGCAGGCCGGCCTCCATGGCCGCCAACAACCGGCTGTGCTCCGGCAGCGCGGGTTTGCCATCGGCTTCGCGCTGGGCATTGACCTGCGCGTTGCGGCGCCGCAACTCGCCGGCATCAAGCAATTCCTGGTAGCCGTTGGCCAATTCTATTCCCGACACGTAGAGCTCGAATCGCTCCGCGACCGGCGGGACGCATTCCCGCACCCGCGCCAGGGCCCCCTGCGATGCCGGATAATCGTACAACAGCGCCGGGCGATCCACGCCCAAGTGCGGCTGCACGCGCTCGACCATCAACCAATCGAGCCAGCCGTCGCGGTCGTCCGCGGCAAGGCTCTCCGGCGGCGGCGCCGGGCAGTTCCTGGCGGCGGCCCGCAACGCGTCGGTCGGGGCCGTATGCGGATCGAGCCCGGCGTACTGCCGCATGGCCTCGCCGTAGCTAATCCGCCGTGCCGGCCCGCGTCCCAAGAGGGCCTCGCACAAGTCGCTGGTCCATTGCATGCCCGCCTCGAGACTGTCGCCCAGGCGATACCACTCCACCAGCGTGAACTCGGGGTTGTGCAGCGGGCCCTGTTCGTCCTGGCGAAACACGCGGCTCACCTGGTAGATGGCCGACGGACTGTCGCCGCTGGCCAGCAGGCGTTTCATGGCGAACTCGGGCGAAGTCTGCAACCAGCGCCGCTGCGGCCCAGGGCCGAGAGGAAGGCAAAACGGGTCGAGGTGCCGATCGACCACGGTATCGGCCGAGAGGATGGGCGTTTCCACTTCCAGGAAGCCGCCGCGGTGGAAAAACTCTCGCAGCCGCCCGAGCAACTCGGCGCGCAGTCGCAGGTTGCGCCAACGGGCGGTCGGCCGGAAGTCGTCGGGCAGGGCAGTATCGGGCATGGCATCTTATTCCACGGGTTCGTGCGTAATGCTCCTCATGGAAGACGAGTTCGAGTTCAACCCGATGTAAAGGGCGGAAAGAAAGCGGCGGCGAGCCGCCGCACTCCAAAGCTTCGCGCCGGTTGGGCCCGGCGCGGGTGGCTCAACTTCCCTTCTTCAACGCCGCCAGCACGCGGTCGGTGATGGCCTGGATGAGGGCCTCCTGGTCCATCGTGGCGCCGGCCGGGGCGGCCGATGCCTGGCCGTTGCTGTAACTGGGCGGCTGGAAGGCCACCTGTTGGACGCCGGTCTGCTTCCAACTGTCGCGGAACACGTCGTTGGCGCAGATGTCGCAGTTCTTCGTCTCGGCACGCGGGTCCTTCATCCCCCATTGCCCCTTGAGATCCAAAAGGGCCTGGGCCTCCGGCTCGGTGAAGTAATTCACGCGCCCCAGGCCGCGGGCCAGCATCAACATGCGGCAGTAGGCGTCGAGCACTTCGGTCCACCAATAGGCCTTCTCCACCGTGTCGCCGAAGCTCACCGTGCCGTGGTTCGCCAGGATGATGACGTTGGTCTTGTGGACGAAAGGCAGAATCGTGTCCGCAAAGGGCTTGCCGCCGGGAATCTCGTACTTCGTGATTGGCACGTCGCCGAGAAAAATCTCCACCTCCGGCAACACGCACTGCGGCACCGGCTCGCGGGCGATGCCGAACGCCGTGGCGTGTGGCGGATGGCAGTGGACCACCGACTTCACTTCCGGCCGCTCCTGCATGATCGCCAGATGCAACATGATCTCGCTGGTCCGCTTCCGCTGGCCGCTGAGTTGCTTGCCCGTCATGTCGACCACGCACAGGTCCTCGGGCTTCATGAAGCCCTTGCTGATCATGGTCGGCGTGCAGACGACTTCATTGTCGCTCACCCGATAGCTGATGTTACCGTCGTTGGCCGAGGCAAAACCCTTCTTGTACAAGCGGTCGCCGATGGCGCAGATCTCTTGCTTTACTTTATGGATGTTGTTCATGACTTTCCCTCTTTCTCTGGGGCTATGCGGTACGTATCCGGCACACTCTGTGTGCCGTTGCCAGCGGCACACAGAGTGTGCCGGATACATCGGTTAGGCGATAGGACTCAAGGACTTTCCGGCGCATCGACGGTCAGGCTGTCGAGGATCGCCGCGTTGTAGGCATCGATGGGTTTCACTTCCGGATAGAACGGCATGGCCGCCTCGCGGCCTTCGCTGATGGCGATGCGGTTGCCGACGCCGGCGCCAAGCTGGTCGAAAACGGCGATCTCCTCGGCCGGCTCGGCGGAGCGGCCCAGCAGGTTGTCCCAACTCAATGGCGCGACCAGCTTCCACGACGCGCCGCTGATGCTCGGATGCGCGCGGTTCAAAGTCACCGTGCCGATCACGTCGCCGATACGCATTTCGTACTCCTTCTCCTATCTCCCCTCTCCCGCCGGGCGGGCGAGGGGAGGTTGAATTCACCCCAAGCGTTTCTGTAATATCTCCGGACACCGCCGAACGCCCTGGCGGCAGAATTCGCCCAGCATCTGTTTCCATTGAAATAACGTGCCGACGCCCGGGTCAATCAGCAGCACGTTGGCGCCGACGTCGGCCGTGGCGGTGGCGGCCGACGGTACGTCGAGCCCCTGCGCCGCGCGGATGCTGCGATGACGATTCGCCAGGCACAACGCGGCGGCCGCGTGCGACGACACCAGCGCCCCCAGCGTGTCCGCTTTGGCCACCTCGGCTGCCAACAGGTCGGTCGCGGCCATCAGGCAATCCAGGCGTTGTTGCTCCACGGCCACTCCCTCGGCGGCGATCGCATCGACCAGCGGCGCGGCATCGAATCGCTTGCCCGCCACCACCAGCACCAACCGCAGTTCGCCGACCGTAGCGCTTCGGGCCGCACTGGCGCGCACCAAGGCCACGCCGCGGCGAAGCAACTCGTCCTGCACGGCCGGCGTGACGATCGCCTGCGGCCGCACCACCAGACGGCGAATGCCGCCCAGCCGGCCAGCCACCTCGGCCATCGTCAGCAGCCGCGCGGCGACGATCAGTTCCCCTTCGTCCGCAGCGGCGTCCGCGGGGGTAGTCGCTGCAAGCGGCTCCGGGACCGGCACGGCGGCCTTGCTCGCCACCGGCGCCACCGGCGCGGCTGGCGCCGCTTGCTGCGCACGGGCCAACTCCGCGAGCACTTCGCGCACCAGCCGTTCGATATCCAGCGACGCAGAGGCCATCAGTCAGGAATTCCTAATACGGACCAGCGGACCGGCGACGTCTTGCTGTGGAGGATTTCCCGCGTGCCAATGCCGTCGCTGGTGATCACAACCATTTCTCCGAGGCCGGCGCCCAGGTTATCGATGACCAGGATCGGATCGCCTTCGATGCTGCGGCCATCGGCCTGCAAGGCCATGACCAGCAGCAGCTTGGCGCCTTCCATCGACGGATGTTTCACCGTCGCGGTCGCTCTTCCCATGACGCGGGCGAGGTACATCTATTTTCCTCGTGCTACTTTCCCAAAATGCGCAGATCGTCGACCATCGTACAGCGGCGTTCGCGGGTGAAGGTCAGCGGCGTGGTAACTCCCTCGCCGGTCGGCGTGGCGATGGAGAACGAGGCGTAGCCTTCGCCGCCCAGTCCCAGGCCGGCCATGCTGGCGCCGTTCTTCACGAACAGCGTGGTGTCCATGGC
>CAYYBU010000015.1:0-13051 GCA_964469945.1 uncultured Planctomycetaceae bacterium | reverse complement strand
TGCAAGTTCCTGTGGATAGGGTGCCGGATGTTTCTTCGTGGACACCCCGGTGAGGCCTATCCAAATCTGCTGGAACCACTTTTGATAGTTGTCCGTCGATATCACGCTCAGCACGCGGCTGGCAACGCTGGGCTGGCGATAACCGCCCGGCTTCCGCTGCATCAGAATGAATTCAATGTCGTTTTTGATGACGGAGTTCGGCTCATAGGGTTTTCCAAGGAATCCCGAACCGCCCTCCACCTCATGCACGGCGTTGGCGATCTTGTACCAGATGATCGGGGCCAGATTGTCATACCCAATCCGCCGGCAATGTTCCTGGATGGAAGCATGAAGCGGAACGACTGTGTGCCGACCATTGTTCTTTCGACGCGAGAGGCAAACGTCGCCGACCACGCAGATCAAACGTCCACCAGGGACAAGGGCGTCAAAGCATCGCGTCCAGACCTTATCCAACTCGGCAAGGAATTCGCCGTACTCTTCCACGTGGCCCAATTGCCCGGCGGTGTCCCGATACTCCTTCAGGGTCCAGTACGGCGGGGAGGTCAAAACAAGGTGGATGGATTCGGGCGCTAGCGTTGCTGTTCTCGCATCCCCTAAATGAACGTCATGGCAGGTTGGAACCTGTTGCACCGCCTCTTGAATCAGACGCAACAAACGCCTGTCTTTGGCGATTCGCGGTATATCCGTTTGGGGGTCTTCAAGTCCAGTCAGTTCGGCGGGTACGAAGTCGGCAAGGTCTGTAGCGTATACTGTCATCGCAGATTACCCAACCTTCCGAACATTCTTCGCCACGCCGCGGCCCCATTGTAGCAGGCACACGCCGTGTGCCGTCCGCTGCTTACGGCACACGGCTACCATTGCTAAACGTACCGCGCCATGAGCCGATCGACCAGCCGGGGCGACAGGCGGTTGAGCCAACAGAGCACCTTGCCCCAGCGGTAGGGGACGATCTCGTGCCGCCCCTGACGGATCGCGCAGACGATCTGCCGCGCCACGTCGGCCGCGCTGACCGGCGTGTGCTCCGGCCAGGCCGGGGCGCCGTTGCGCTGGATCACCTTGTCGAAGAATTCGGTTTCCGTGGTCCCGGGGCTGACCACCAGCACGTCGATCTCTTGCCGGGTCCATTCCGCCCGAATCGACTCGCTAAAACCGTGGACGGCGAACTTGCTGGCCGAATATTCGCTATTATAAGGAACGCCGCGATGGCCCAGAATCGAACTGACGTTGACCACTATTGGCCGGGTCCCCTGTTTCAGCAACGGCAGGGCCAGCCGGGTCATCTCGACCAGGGCGAAGAAGTTGACCTCCATGATGCGGCGGACCCGCTCGCGATCGGCGTTCTCGAACAGTCCCAAAGCCCCGATGCCGGCATTGTTGACCAGGATGTCCAGCCCGCCGAAACTGCGCTGGACCACCTCGATCGCCTGGCCGCGGACGGCCGGATCGGTGATGTCGCCGACGACGCATTCCGCCCGCCCGCCAGTCGCGGTAATTTGCGCGGCCAACTCGCACAGACGCTCTTCACGGCGGGCGACCAGCGCCAGCTTGGCCCCTTGCCGGGCCAGTTCGCGGGCTGTTTCCCGGCCGATGCCGCTGGAGGCCCCGGTCACGATCGCGCGGCTTCCCAGGATGATGCGTTTCATGGCTCCAATCTCCCCTCGCCCGTAAACGGGAGAGGGGCCGGGGGTGAGGGCGTTCGGACTTCCCTCTCAGGCCGGCCACCCTCACCCGGCGACCTGGTCGCTGCCCCTCTCCCGCCTGCGGGCGAGGGGAGATTCGCCGCCTGCCCCCGTCTCCGCACCAACACGCCGTCTTCTTCGATCTGGCCGAGGAAGCGGGCGTCGATGCGGCAATGCACGCTCACGCGCTCCTCTTGATAATTTTTGGAGAGCACTTCGCCGTGGGCCGCCAAATAGGCCAACATGCGGCCGTTCTCCACGCCCATTTCCACGTCGATGTCGAGGAAGCTACGGCTCAGGGCCTCGCTCACCGCCACGGCCAGTTGCTTCATCCCCTGGCCGCTATGGGCGCTGACGGGGACCGCGTCGGGATAACGGCCCAACAGGCCGTCCAAGCGGGCTCGGTCGGGCAGGGCGTCGATCTTGTTGAGCACCAGCAGGGTGTCTTTTTGCCGGATGTCGATCTCTTCCAACACCTGGTACGCCGCGGCAATCTGCTCGTACACCGCCGGGTTGCTGGCGTCGGCCACGTGCAGCAAGAGGTTGGCCTGCCGGGCCTCTTCCAGCGTGGCCTTGAAGCTGGCGATCAGATGGTGCGGCAAATCGCGGATGAAGCCCACCGTGTCGCTCAACAGCACCGGGCCCCAGCCGGGCAGTTGCCAGCGGCGGGTGCGCGTGTCCAGCGTGGCGAACAGGGCATCCTGGGTGAAGACGTCGGCGCCGGTCAAGGCGTTCAACAGCGTACTCTTGCCGGCGTTGGTGTAGCCCACCAGGGAAACCGTCATCTGCCCGCGGCGGGCCGCCACCTCGCGCTCGCGGCGGCGTTCGATCGACTTCAGTTCCCGGCGCAAATCGTTGATCCGCCGTTCCACAATGCGGCGGTCTTCTTCCAACTGCTTTTCGCCCGGCCCGCGCAGGCCGACGCCTTTCTTCTGCCGCGACAGGTGCGTCCACATGCGTTTCAGCCGCGGCATGGCATATTCCAATTGTGCCAGTTCGACCGCCAATCGCGACTCGTGCGTGCGCGCCCGCCCGGCGAAGATATCGAGAATCAACTCGGTGCGATCGAGCACTTTCAAGCCGGTGACTTTTTCCAGGTTGCGCGTCTGGCCGGGACTCAAGTCGTTGTCGAAGATAATTACGTCGGCATCGGTCGCGCCGGCCAATGTGGTCAATTCCTCGACCTTGCCCTTGCCCAGATAGGTGGCCGCGTCGGGCGCTTCCCGGCGCTGCGTCACTTGTCCGACCACGCGGGTGCCGGCGGCGGCCGCCAGGCCTTCGAGTTCCTCCAGCGGCTGGCCGTCCACCGCGCGGCCGGGCAGCAGTACGCCGACCAGGATGGCCGCCTCGCTGGCGATGCCGTCGCTTTCCTCCAACGTGGTGAAGGTGAACTGACTTCTGCGAAGATTGGATTTTGTGGACATCCTTGTCAAGACTCTCCACTGGTTAGTTGGCAATAACTTTCATAGCGCCGCAGGTCCACGCGGCCCTCTTCCACGGCGTTCTTCACCGCACAACCCTCCTCGTGGGTATGCGTGCAGTCGGGAAAGCGGCACAAGCTCACGTAGCAGCGCAGATCGCGGTAATAACCGGCCACCTCTTCGTCGATCACGTCCCAAAGCTGGAACTGGCGGACGCCCGGCGTATCGACCACATAGCCGCCGCAGGCCAGCGGCAGCAAGCGGGCGACGGTCGTGGTATGGCGGCCCTTTTCGTTGTCTTCGCTCACCGTGTTGACGGCGAGTTGCAACGTCGGGTCGACGGCATTCAGCAGCGACGACTTGCCCACGCCGCTCTGGCCGGCCAGCACGGTTTCCCGGCCGCTCAGCAGGCAGCGGAAACGCTCGATGCCCAGGCCCGTTTTCACACTGAGCAGCAGGACTTCATAGCCCATGCGGCTGTAAACGCCCACCAGCGGCTCCAGCGGGCCCGGCTCGACCAGGTCCATTTTGTTGATACAAATGACCGGCCGCACGCGGTCCTTCTCCGCAGTGACAAGCATGCGGTCGATGAGGTTCGGTTTCAACCGCGGTTCGGCGGCGCAGGTGATGATGAGCAATTGGTCGATGTTGGTGACGAGGATCTGCTGCCGGCCCCGCACCGCCCGCGAGAGGATGCCATGCCGCGGTTCGACGCGTTGGATGAAACCCTCGTTTTGCCCGGCGTCTTCGGCGGGGCGAAAACGGACGCGATCGCCGGCGGCCACGACGTTGCGCTGATCGGTGCTGAGCGTTTTCAGCAACCGCCGCGTAGCACATTGATAGATCCGCCCATCCTGGCCTTGCACCGTGCTGGTCAGCCCATGGACGGAAAGCACCCGGCCGGGGCGGCAGGCCGCCTCGTCCACGTCCAACTGCAACTCGAAGGAGGGCTCATCGCCGCTTCCCGTCTCGGAACTCAGTACGGTGCGGCGGCGGGTCAGTTCACCCTTGCCGCTGACGCGCTCGCCCTGCAGCGGGGCCTCCTCCTTGAAACCGTGTTCGTCGAACTTGCGAGTCCAATCGGTGCAGCGAGCGCGGACACTACGGTTCTTGCGAAAATCGGCGCGGATCTTTTTCTCTTTGCCCATCAGCGCGGTTTGTGCAGCTTGAGCTGTCCCGCCTCGTCGTCGGCCACGTCGTAACGCGCCGGCTCATCGTCCGGAGCCGGTCCCTGCGAGGTCTTCACGACCCGCCGACTTTCCAAGCCGGCCCGCTCCAACAGCGATTTGCGGAAGACGTCGGATTCTTCCACCTCGGGAGGCGGCGGGCCGACGGCCCCTAAATCGACGGGGGAATACTTCACTTCATAACGGTGCTTGGCGACCGAAAGAATATCGCCCGGATCGATCCGCTTGTCCGTGACGTGCGTGCCGTTGACTTTCACGCCGTTGCGGCTCTGCAAATCACGAACGTACCAGTATCCCCCAGTGACGGTCAACTGGCAGTGATGGGCCGATACATTGGAAAACCGCAACACGATGTCGCAGCTTTCGCGGCGGCCGAGCAAGAGGCTCTTCTTGAGCAAAGGAATTGGATCCCCCCCACCCAACGGAAGAAGCTCACCATACATAGGCAATTCCCTTGTCACGGGTCATCGAGGGGCTACGATAAGAGGATACCCCCCTGCTTTTAGTGTAGTCAGGCATCGCCGTGTCGTCAACCAACTCATCCCTACCCCCGCAATTGCCCCCCTGGCGGGCCGCCGGACATCGTTACTACAGCCGCAATTTCTATTGCCGCACCCGCTTCGGGGGCCCGGTCTGGAAAGTAAGCCTCGACGCCGGCTGCACGTGCCCCAATCGCGATGGCACGCTGGCCCGTGGCGGCTGCGTGTTCTGCGATCCGGAAAGTTTCAGCCCCAGCCGCCGATTGCACCTGAGTTCGATTTCGGCCCAGCTCGACGAGGGCATCCGGCGGGTTCGCACGCGGCACGCGGCCGAGCGGTTCGTTGCCTATTTTCAGCCCGCCACCAACACCTATGGACCGCTCCCCGTGTTGCGGCAACGGTACGAGGAAGCCCTGGCCGCTGCGGGCGTCGTCGGATTGGCCATCGGCACCCGGCCCGATTGCGTCCCCGATGCCGTGCTCGACGTGTTGGCCGAGTTGTCCATGCGAACCTGGCTGACGATTGAATATGGGCTGCAAACCATCCACGACCGCACGCTCGACTGGCTCGCGCGCGGCCACCGCGCCGACGCTTTCTTCGACGCCGCGCGGCGGAGCCGCCGCCGCGGCCTGGAGATCGGTGTCCATCTGATCCTCGGCCTGCCCGGGGAAACGGCCCGGGACATGCAGACCACCGCCCGCGAAATTGCCCGGTTGGGGGTGGCCTCGGTCAAGCTGCACAATCTTTACGTGGTACGAAATACGCCGCTGGCGGAGCGGCTGGCAACTGGACAGTTTCGCCTGCCGGATCGCGACGAATATGTCGGCTACGTGGTCGATGTTTTGGAAGTTCTGCCGCCGGACTGCGCGATCGATCGGCTCAGCGGCGACGCCCCGAGACAGTACTTGATTGCCCCCGCGTGGTGTTCGGAGAAAGCGGCTCTGCGTGCGGCTGTCGAGGCGGAGTTGGTTCGCCGCGGCAGTTGGCAGGGGTGCAAGTGGGAGGGGCGGTAAAGCTTGGTAACGTGCTGGAACGATGGGCTTTTTATCAGTGGCAATTGCAGAGCGGCTTCTAGCCCGATACCATCATGGTATTGGGAAGGAATCCGCACTAAGGAAGAGCCGACGCCATTATGGGCAAAGCCGTTCTCGCAAGCAACTGCGACATTCTCTCTGCTTACTTGCAATCCAAGTCTTCCCGCCCCCTGCTGCTTGGGGGCGACAGTCTCGAAGTGCTGAGTTCATTTCCCCGCGAATGTATCGACTGCGCAATGACAAGCCCTCCGTATTGGGGGCAACGTCAATATTCTACGGGTGGAATCGGCTTGGAGTCCGATTTCCGCGAGTACATCTCCAATCTTCTGGCGATTGTCCAAGAGGTTTGGCGGGTACTCAAACCAACTGGGTCATTCTGGCTCAACATCGGCGACAGCTATCAGAGCAAGCGGCTTCTAGGCATTCCCTGGCGGGTGGCACTGCAAATGACGGATACCCAAGGCTGGATTCTCCGCAACGACGTGATTTGGAACAAAGTCAAGGGGGGCCCCGACAATGCCAACGACAAACTCCGCAACATTCACGAGTATCTCTTTCATTTCGTTAAGTCGCCACGTTATTTCTACAACGCCGGGGCGATCCGCAGCAAGCCGCAACAAGCCAGAGTAGTCAAAGGGGCCGTAGTGTCCGCAACGGGCGTCAGCGGGGTCAGGTATCGGCGGCAGCTTGAATTGTCAACGGCGCTCTCCAGTGACGAAAAGAAGGCGGCCTATGCTGCGCTGGGTGCGATCCTGCAAGAGATTCAAGAGGGTCGATTGGCCGATTTTCGCATGATAATTCGCGGGCAGCAAAGGGCGACCCATTCCGATTCCGAGCGGGTGTCGGGCAGGGCCAGGGAGTTGCAAGAGCGAGGGTTTTACTTCCTCAAATATCATCCTGACGGCGCCAAGCCCAGCGATGTTTGGGACATCCTTCCCGAGGATACCCAGAAGAGGAAGTTCCATTTCGCACCCTACCCCGAAGATCTTTGCAAGATCCCAATTCTTGCAAGTTGCCCCGAGGATGGAGTTGTACTGGATCCATTTTGTGGCACGGGCACAACGGCGCTTGTTGCATTCCAGTTGGGACGGAAGTCCATTGGCATCGATGTCGCAGACGATTACATTGAAGCGGCCAAAGACCGTTGCAGACTTCTGATATGACGCAATTTCACCCTATGGACATTGAAGACAACAAGCTTCTCGAATTGTTCGGATTTTCAAGCCGTGCAAAAGGGGTCAGGTGGCCCAAGGTGTTGAAGGCACAACGCTGTCCCTTCACCGCGACCAAGTGCTACAAAATACGGAAAAGCCAGCCCGATCTGTCCATTGGGACCTGTGCCGTTCGATACGGGGCGGAAAAGAAAGACATCGTCATTTGCCCGAACCGAATGCTTGAGCGCAAGCAAGTATTCACCGATTGCCTGCACTTGCTCACACTGCACGAGCCGGGCAACGAACTGCATATTGTCGCCGAGGTTTCTATTCCAGGCGGGAGCGTCGATTATTTTCTCGTCTCCGCCCGAGACGGCAAGGCGAAGGATTTTGTCGCCATCGAATTTCAGACGCTCGACACCACGGGAACCGTATGGCCCGAGCGGCAACGATTGCTCAAATCGTTTGGACTCCCCGTCGCCGCTGAAGACGTAAACTCCGACAAGGGCTTCGGGATGAATTGGAAGATGACGGCGAAGACGATCCTCGTGCAACTCCATCACAAAGTTGACACGCTGGAACATATCAGCAAGCATTTCGTCTTGGTCATTCAAGTCCATCTGTTGGACTACCTGCGGCGCGAGTTCAACTTTTCCCATTTGAAAGACGCGCGCGTCGGCGACACCATGCACGTGCATGCCTACGGCTTGAAGGAAAACGACGGCTTTCGTCTCGCCTTGACGACGAGAATCAGCACGGATGCTGCCGGGGTTGCTCGGGCCCTTGGCCTCCAAGCAGAAACAAGGGTCGAACTGGAAACAATCCTTGCCGAGCTAGAGCGCAAAATGTCCAAGAGGACCCTCTTTGCTCTCGAATCCCCCCCCATGCCCGCCAAGGGTGAAATGCCAACCGAGTAACAGTTCCTTGGGGGGCCTTGTGGCGGACAGTCGTGTGACCGACAACCTGGAATCCCACTTGCCGACCTTCGGGCTGTCGTCGTTCCGGCATGGGCAGAAGGAGGTGATTTCCACGGTCTTGGCCGGACGGGATTGCCTCTGCGTCATGCCCACCGGCGGCGGCAAAAGCCTCTGCTACCAGTTGCCCGCCGTGGTGCTCGAAGGCTTGACGCTGGTCGTCTCGCCGCTGATCGCCCTGATGAAGGACCAGGTCGATCAAATGCACGCCCTGGGGCTGCCGGTGTCGTTCATCAACAGCACGCTGCCGATGGCGGAGCAATACGCCCGCTTGGACCAG
Source organism: uncultured Planctomycetaceae bacterium (assembly GCA_964469945.1). Classification (GTDB taxonomy): domain Bacteria; phylum Planctomycetota; class Planctomycetia; order Pirellulales; family Thermoguttaceae; genus CAYYBU01. Next base: position 4,843 of record CAYYBU010000015.1, on the reverse strand, counting down.
ATGGCGGCCGGGCAGTTTCGCCTTGTCTACGTGGTGCCGGAGCGTTTTCGCAGCGCGCGCTTCCTTGAAGCGGTCCGCGCCGTGGGGCTCAAGCTGCTGGCCGTCGACGAGGCCCATTGCATCAGCGAATGGGGCCACGATTTCCGCCCCGATTACGCCCGCCTGGGCTACTTCCGCAAGCTGCTGGGCAATCCGACGACCATTGCCCTGACCGCCACCGCCACCGATCGCGTGCGCCGCGACATCGTCGAGCAGTTGGCCCTGCACGACCCGAAAACGTTCATCACTGGTTTCGAGCGGCCCAACCTGTTCTACGAAGTGCAAAACCCGCGCAGCGAACGCCAGAAGGCCGAGTTGCTGGTACAATTCCTCCGCAAGACGCCCGGCTCGGGCATCATTTACGCCTCCACACGCAAGCGGACCGAAGAGGTCGCCGAGATCATCGCCGAGCAGACCTCGCGCCGCGCGGCCATCTATCATGCCGGCCTGCTCCCCGAAGATCGTCGCCTGGCCCAGGAAAATTTCATGACGGGGCGGCTGGAGATCGTGGCCGCCACTAACGCCTTCGGCATGGGCATCGACAAGTCCGACGTGCGTTTCGTCGTCCACTACAACCTGCCCGGCACCCTGGAAGCCTACTATCAGGAGGCGGGCCGCGCCGGCCGCGACGGCCAGCCCTCGCACTGCCTGATGCTCTATCACGCCTCGGACCGCTTCATCCAGGAGTATTTCATCGAAAACGCCTATCCGGGCCGCGACCACGTCCGCGAGGTATACCGCTTCCTCTGCGCCCTGAAGGAAGATCCCATCCAGATGACTCAGCAAGAGTTGAAGGAGCAACTCGGTCTGCCCATCGGCGGCGACGGCGTGGGCAATTGCGAGCAACTGCTGGAGAGTGCCGGCGTGCTGGAACGCCTGATTGCCTCGCAGAATATGGCGGCCGTGCGACTGGACAGCGATCTGCCCACGCTGGTCGACCTATTGCCGCGGCAGGCCAAGGTGCGGCGCCGCGTCATGCAGGCCGTGGAGAAACTGGTGGGGCAGCGCCGCAACGAGCTGGTCCATTTCAATCCCCGCGATCTGGCCTTTCAGACCGAACTCGATGCCAACTCCATCGCCAACGCCTTGCGGGAATTGAACCAATTGGAGTCGTTCATTTACGTGCCGCCGTTCCGCGGCCGGGCCATCCGCATGATCCGCCGCGACGTCCCCTTCGAGGAGATCGAGATCGACTTCGCCGAATTGGAAGTCCGCAAGGCAGCCGAATATGACAAGCTCAATCGCATGGTGCGTTTCGCCCTGGGCGGCTCCTGCCGGCAGCAGGAAATCCTCCGCTATTTCGGCGAAGCCGATGCGCCCACCTGCGGCCATTGCGACAATTGCCGCCGCCACGAGTCCCATGACGCGGCGGCCCAGCAGCCCGGTATCCCAGCGGCCACCACGGCCGATGCGGCGCTGGTGCGGGCGGTGCGGATCGTCCTCAGCGGCGTGGCCCGCACTCAGGCCCGCTTCCCCTGCGGCAAAAATCTCATCGCGCAGATGCTCTGCGGCTCGAACTCCAGCAAAATGGCAAAATTGCGGCTCAACCAACTGAGCACCTTCGGCCTGCTCGGGCATTTGAAACAGACCGAGGTGGTCACGCTGCTCGACTGCCTGGTGGCTGCCCGCTACCTGGAGCAGGTCGATCTGGACCGCTTTCGTCCGGTGCTTCAGCTTACCGAGTTGGGGACGGAGGTGATGCAGGGCCGCAGCGAAGTCGATGCCCGGCTGTCGGTCCCGGCCGAGGTGCTATGGAAGTTGCGTTCGCCGCAAGCTAGCGCGGCGGCCAAACCCGCGCCGGCGAAGGCTGCCGCCCCCGCGCCGCCCAATCCGCCGGCCCGTCCGGCGCCGCCGGAGGGTTGGATCGGCGACGAACTGGCCGATGGTGAGGAGCCGATCGCTGCCCAGCCCTCGCTACCAGATGCCGCACAGCCGACGCATTATTGGACCTGGCGGCTGTTGTCGATGGGCTTTACGCTCGACCAATGTACGGCGATCCGCAACATCTCGGCGGAAGCCGTGGTGGATCACGTCTTGCGGGCGGCCGAGGAGAACCGGCCGATTCGGCCCGAGTGGTGTTTGGGGCCCGAGTTGCTCGAAGCGTTGGAGCGATTGGTAGGCGACGACGCGCCGCGGCAGATTCGTCCGCTGCTGGCCCAATTGCCCGCCGGCACGCGTTACGAGCAGGTGCAGATTTATCTGAAGTGCCGGGGAGGGAAGGATGAGGCGTCTTAACGTATCCGGCACACTCCGTGTGCCGCTGGCCAACGGCACACGGAGTGTGCCGGATACGTTGGGGGCCACTGGCTCTGCCAGGGCTTGGGCGGGCCGGTGTTACTGCCTGCTTGCCCATTGCCCCGATAGCCCGAAGGGCTTCCGTAACACAGCCCAGGGTTGCCGCGCGCAGCGGCTACCCTGGGTCGGAAAGGCCGAATACTCTGTAAACCCCGAAGGGGTTTTGTAGCGCCGCCTCGCAGGACGCAACCCCTTCAGGGTTGAATGCGGTGGCGACCCGAGACCCGGGGTAGCGGCTACGCCGCAACCCCGGGCTATGTTCCGCAAGCCCTTCGGGCTACCGGTCGCCCGGGTGCCACTGGCTCTGCCAGTGCTTGGGCAGCTTGGCTTTGCCGCTCGTCCTTCGCCGGCGGCCGCCAGATAATCTCGCAGCTTGGTAATGTCTGACGGAGGTTCTTGACACCTTGCACGGTAACCTTGGTGTCATCAAGGCTCAAGCGTTCAAGCTGCGTCAATTCCTTGAGATATTCCAACCCGGCGTCCGTAACCTGACCACCGCTGAGTGAGAGGTGACGAAGCCGCGTCAGGCCCTTCAGATAGACAAGCCCCGCGTCGGTCTTTTGGCCCTCGCTAAGAACCAACTCCTGCAATTGCGTCAAACCCTGCAAGTGCTGCAAGCTCGCACCGGTCGTGTGTAGATACGCCATTTGCAGCGATTCGAGTTGGTGCAGCGCGCTGAGGTGGGCGAGCCCGGCGTCGGTAACGCTCGTAACACCGAACCACAGCTTGCGGAGCTTCGACAGGCCCCGCACATGCACCATTCCCGCGTTCGTCACCTTGGAACTGCATCCCAGTCGCAGCGACGGGAGGTCGGGCAACTGCTCGACGTGTTCCAGGGCCGCATCGGACAATACTTGACTTGTATCTCGATCACACTGTCGAAGAAGTTGTTCCCCAGCAGGTTTCGCCACCATGTCGCCGTCGGCGGGAGTGCCCCGCGGATGCGCTTTCCAGAAGTATTTTGCTGGTAATCATATTCCACTGTACCGCCGAACTTCAGAATTGCCTCGACCGCCTCCTTTTGCCGCCGTGCTTTCTGCATCTTGACGGCAACCCAACTCATGCCCAGGCTTGCCGCGAGCATCGCCAGCAGCAGCGACCGCAGGCTGTATTGGAACCAGCGAAGTCTGGGCTTGGGCATCGTGAGTGGGGATGCAGGTACGCTCATTTGATCGTGCTCAGCGCCGCCAGCGGTTTCCATAACCGTACGATGTCCGCCGGGACCGGTCGCAACGCCGCCCCGTCCCGGCAAACGGATATTTCCCTTCTCTTCACCGCGATTCTACCGCAAATTTAGGGGCAGTGGAACGGCGCGGCGGCATGGCCTTGGTCGCGTGGCGACGAAAATCGAAATCCAGCCCGACGCAAGCGTCGGGGCCAAGACTAACTCCTAACGCCTTTCTCCTTTCTCTTCTCCTCCCCCCTGCGCTGTGCAGTGGCCGATTATACGCTAGAATACAGGAGTTATTCGTGCGTAACGGGTTAGTATCCGGCACACGCCGTGTGCCGTTGCCAGCGGCACACGGCGTGTGCCGGATACACTTCAAAGGATCCTGATGCCCACTCCACCCCTGAAAACCATTTTACCGGAAAAACCCGGCTTACCGGAAAAACCTGGCCAACCGCGGCTGCGGCGCAGTTCCTCGACACCTTGGCTGTTGATGGTCTTGGTCATCGTTCTCGCGTTCCTCTACTTCAACCGCGAACGGCCCAAACCCTCGGAAATCAGCTACGGCTTTTTCCGCCAACAACTGGCGGCTTCCCCCACGAATATCGCCAAAGTGGATATCGAGGGCTCGAAGCTGCTGGGCGAATTCATCAGTCCGCCGCCGGATCCCAACGGCAAAAAGGACAATACCGGCCAGCTCCCGCGGCTGGAAAAGAAGTTCGTCACCACGCTGCCGCTGCCCTTGCTGGACTATCGACTCGACGATCTGCTCCGCGAGCGCTTGGGAGACAACTACACCGTCACCGAGCCGGCCGATGGCACCTCGACCGCCCTGATGGTCTACGTGTTGGTCACCGTGGGGCTGTTCGTCGGCCTGTGGTTTCTCTTCCGCCGTACGCGCGATTCCTTCTTCGGCGGCATCATGGGCGGCTTCAGCAAGAGCCCGGCCAAACGCTATGAGATGGGCGACCGCCCGGTCACTTTCAACGACGTTGCCGGCCTGGAGGGCGTGAAGCGCGAGTTGGAAGAGATCGTCGAGTTCCTGAAAAACCCGAAAAAGTTTCAACGTCTAGGCGGCCGCGTGCCCAAGGGCGTGCTGCTGATGGGCCCCCCCGGCACCGGCAAGACCCTGTTGGGGCGGGCCGTGGCCGGCGAGGCGGGCGTGCCCTTCTACTCCGTCAGCGGCTCGGAGTTCATCCAGATGTTCGTCGGCGTGGGGGCCGGCCGCGTCCGCGACCTGTTCGCCACCGCCATGGAAAACTCCCCCTCGATCCTCTTCATCGACGAGATCGACGCGGTGGGCCGCCACCGCGGCACCGGCCTGGGCGGCAGCCACGACGA
>CAYYBU010000014.1:0-13567 GCA_964469945.1 uncultured Planctomycetaceae bacterium | reverse complement strand
GCGCTCGGCAAGCGCCTCGTCTTTTTCCCTCCTTTCCGCCCGAGCGGCGTCGTCCGCAGACGCCTTGGCGTCGGGCGGGGCGGCGCTGGCGGGGCGGACGACGGCCAAAACGGCTGCGGCCAGGCAAAACAGGACCACGCGGATCGGCCAACGCGCGGAGGAAATAGCCCAGCCAGACGTCGTCCATGCGACCGATGCGATAGCCGTGCAGACGGTCGAGCATCACGGGCAGATACATGGCCGGCAATACGGAAATGTCGAAGGACGTGTTCTGCCCGTTGATCGGGCACCAGGTACCCGGGCCCAAGGCAAACGTGCCGGAACCATCGAGCGGCTCCATGCGAGCGACCTCGATGGGCTCTTCCAGATGGGCCGTGGCATCGACGTCGGGCGTTCCCAGCCAGAGCCCGGCGTTGACCACGGGGCGAACCAGGCCGCGGCCGACCTGCTGGCCGCCGACGCTCCAATCCTGCCGCGACTTGGGATAACCGCGATAATAAAATCGCCGCGGCGGCTCGCAGATCAACGTCTGGCAGACGTTCCACCAGCCCGACGCATGGCTGACCAGCGGCAACTCGACCGTTCGGCCGACGATCTTGTGCGGCCCCAGGAAGTCGTCGCTGGTGGCGTAATTGTCGTCGTCGACGGAGACGATCACTTCGGCGCCGTCGATGGCCGCCTGAAGGTAGCCCAGGTTGCGGCGCTGCACGCAATCGTAGCGCAACAGCAGATCGAGCGTCGGCCAGCGGCGGAGCAGCGTGTGTTGGGCGGCCAGGTCCAGATAGGTCACCTTGGCCGCATAGCGGCTGGCCAACTCGGCAAGATACGCGGCCGTCGCGGCGGGCGTTTGGCGATCGCCCACCACCACCAGGCGGAGCCGCTCGGCGTGGCCGAAGCGATGCGCGTTTTCCAGCAACCCATCGAGGAAACGGGGAACGTGGATCGTGGTGACGACCACGGCCACCGGCCGCCGGTCAATCGTGGGCTGCGCCGCCGCGGGGCTGGGATTGGGGGTCATGTTGGCTGGTGAAGGTGGCAAAACGCGTGCAAATGGACAGATCCACCGTAGGTCAGGCTGTGCCTGACAGAGCGGAGTCGTCAGGCACAGCCTGACCTACGGTTGGCGAAAGTATCTTTCAGCCGATCTTAAGTCATATCCGGTCACCGCCCGCAGATCAAGGGCCGACTGGCCTTTGGCAGGAGAACTGCAAAGTCGGGGTCCGGTCCATTTTTCGGCTCAATCGCTTCGTTTTTCGAGGAAAGCCTTGTCCGAAAACATGGACCTGACCCCTTTGCGTTGGACTTTGCAGTTCTCCTGTGGCCTTCGGACGACCGTTGCAGTATTCTGGGGGGAGCAGCCGCATGAGAATCGCGTGCAGGGGGGGAGCGCAGGGCGTCGATGACCGGGGAACTTCAGAATATTGCCGGCGGGAGCGACGTGGCCCTGGACCGTCGCGACGGGCTGCTGGCCGGCGTGTTGGCCGTGGCCTCGCTGGCCGCCTTCCTGGTCACCCTGGCCCCGGAACTGATGGATTCGGATTGTGCCGAGTTCTACACCCAGGCCGTGATGCTCGGCTACGCCCATCCCACGGGATACCCCGTGTACCTGCTGTTGGCCAAGCTGGCCACGCTGATCCCGGTGGGCGAAGTGCCCTACCGCGTCCACCTGCTCTCGGCGATCATGGGGGCGCTGGCCACCGCGCTGATGTACCTGGTCGGACGGCTGTTGACCGGCCGGCGGTGGCTGCCGATCGCTGGGGCGGTGGCCCTGGCCATCTCGCCCACCTTCTGGTCGCAGGCCATCATCGCCAAGGTCTACACCTCGGGCATCGTCTTCATGCTGGCGGTGCTCGGTTGCCTGGAACTCTGGCGGCAGGGCGGCCGGCTCCGCTGGCTCTTTGCCGCCGGATGCCTGGGCGGCATCTGCTTGGGCGTCCATATCACGCACGCGCTGATGGCCCCGGCGGTGCTCGTGCTGCTGGCCCTGACACCGCGGCGCTGGAAGGCCAATTGGCTCACCGCGGTGGCCGGGGCCACCACGGGCGTGGCCGTCACGCTGGCCGCCTATGCGGTGATCGACCGCATCGACAGCCGCACCAGCTACTTCCGCGCCGTGATCGGGCCGTCGCGGTCGGAGTGGGGCCTCAGCGCAGAGTCGTTGGACAGTTTCCACGGCCGCTTGGCGCTGTGCCTCAGTCCGCCGCAATACAAGGAACTGTTGTTCTCGAAGCCGGCCGGCGTCATGAAGGAGAAAGCCGCCTGGTACGCCGGGAACCTGCTGTACGAGTTTCCGCTTCCCTGGCTGGCACTGTCGCTGGCCGGCGTCTATTGGCTGGGGCGGCGAAACTGGCGGATGACGCTGCTGCTGTTGCTCACCTACTTCACGCACCTTGGTTACGACCTGATTTACGACATGGGCGGCATCCACGTCCTCTACATCGCCACCTATGTGCCGCTGGTGCTGCTGGCCGTGGCCGGCCTGGCCCTGCTCGGCGACGGCTGCCGGGCGCTGGTGCGGCGCAGCGGCTGGCTACGGTTGCTATCCGCGGCCGACCCGGCGGTGGCCCTGTTGGGGGTGGCCCTGGTCGTTTGGCCGCTGTTGTGGCCGCAGGCGTGGGACAACCAACATCGCCGCACATTTCGGGTGCCGCCGGAAGAGGAAGACATGGTCCGTATCGAGCAATCGCCGAAGCTGCATGAGGCGGCTCGGCGGTTGGTCCGCGAGCTGGAGCCCGGCGCGGTGTTGTTCACCGGCTGGTGCCCGTTGTATGCTTACTATTACTGTGCCTACGTGGAGCAAGGCCGCCGCGATCTGCTCTTCATTCAGGACTATCCTCGCGCCTACCACGACGAACTGGCCGATTCGGCCTTGGACTATGTCGCGCAGGTGTCGTCGCAGCGGCCGGTCTATTTCACGCATGTGGTCCGCAAGGTCGCCCAGCGGTTCGAGATGACGCCGGTGCGCCGCGGCCAGGAAACGCTGTACCGCGTGGGCAAGCCGATCGCCAAGGCGAGGACGCCTCAATGAAGTTGCACGACAAACTCTGTAGGGAACGCCCTCCGTGGCGTTCCGGCCCCTCGGCAACGCACGGAACGCCACGGAGGGCGTTCCCTACAGGCGCCACCCCGACCATCACGCAAGGTCATCTAGCGGGGCTCAGCCGCCCTCACCCCTCTCCTGCCTGTCGCTTACGACAGGTGGGCGAGGCGAGTAAGGCAGCACCATGATTGACGAGCCGGCCCATGAGCGCCCGCGATCCGGCGCGATCGCCTATCTGGCTGCGGCGGCCGTGCTGAATCTGCCGTTGGCCGCGTGCCATCCCGGTTGGCCCTTATTGCCACAGCCGCTGCTGCGCTCGCTGGTGGTGGGACTGGTGTTGTTCTTCGTGCCGGGAATCCCCTGGACCGGCATCCTCATCGGCCGCGGCTGGCGCAGCGGGCTGGCATGGTTGTGGACGATCGCCGCTTCGCTGCTGTCGCTGCTGGCCGTGCTGGTGGCTATTCGCCTGGCGGGCCTGCCGCTGACGGGCAGCGCCGCCTGGAACGGCGTGTGGCTGCTGACCAACGGGGCCATCGTGCTCAATGCCTGCATGGGTGGGCCGCCGGCCTGGGGCGCGCTGCCGCGCGATCGTTTCGGCTGGCTGGCCGTGCCGCTGTTTTTGGCCGCTTATGCGGGGTTCCTGCTGGCTGCCATCGAGGTCGTGCCGCCCATGGAGGATCAGGATTTCGACGTGCTCGGCTGCGGCTATTCGCTGCTGACGCGCTTCGAGCCGCTGTTGGTGAGCGATCACCAGAGCGTCTATCAATTTGCTCATCCGCCGCTGGCACATTACATTACGGCCGCCTCGTTCCTTTATTTCGACCGCTTGGATTACCTGGCCTATTACGACGCCGCCTCGCGGCGGGCCGACGCCGCCAGGCAAGGCCGGCCGTTCGTGCCGTTCGCGGGGACCGTGGGCGGCCTCAGCGGCGGTACCGGCCAGCATCGTGTGTTGAGCGTTGATGGCGCCGACTACCTGATCGATCCGCCGCTGGCCGACGGCAGCCGGCGAATTCCCGTCTGGTTGCTGGAAAACGGCGTATTGGGACAGTATTATGATCGCGATCCGCAGCGGCTGGTGGCGCGGACGCCCCATGTGTTTCTCGCCGCGCTGACGGTGGCCCTGCTGGGCGTCTGGATCGGCCGCACGACGGGCCGCTGGACACTGGCCGTGCTGACGCCGCTGGCCTATGCCACGAGTCCCGAGATCGTGGTTCGTTCCGCCTACGCCGGTCATTTCGCCGCGTCCAATTTCGCCGTGCTGGCGGTCCTGATGGCGGTCGATGCCTTGGAGCCTAGGGCTGGTCGAAAAACAACTTCCCGACTGGGCGCGGCGGAATACAAGCCCGTAGCGCAAGGGAGCCCCGCTCCGGGAACCTCGCTTGCGCTTCGGGCTTCAATGGAGGCCGGCTCGCCTGGCTCGATTGCCTGTTGGCCGGAGGCCTGGCCACACTGGCCGATCACAAGCTGCTGCCGCTGCCGGCGGCCATCTTGTTGTGGGGGCTGCTGCGCGGCGGGTCGGCACGGCGCATCCTTCGCCCACATCCCGTGGTGCTGGGGTTCGTGGCCGGCACGGCGTTGTTTTGGACGTGGGGGTTTTGCATCGACGCGGGGGAGTTTTTTCGCGATCACCTGCAGATGCACCTGATCGACCGCGTCCGGCATTGGAATCCGGAAGGTTATGTCGGCTATCCCACGGTCGCGGAACTTTGGCTGGAACTGTGGCGGCACACCGGCTACCTGCTGTTGCCACTGGGAGTGGCCGCACTGCTAATCAATGTAGTATCCGGCACACTCCGTGTGCCGCCGGCCAACGGCACACGGAGTGTGCCGGATACATGGGGCCAAGGGGGACAGTCCCATTTTCGTCGGACGAAAATTGGGACAGTCCCCGTTCTCTGGCTGCTGTGGACGTTCCTGACGGCGGCCGTGTTCAGCCTGGTGGACTGGCGGCAGACGAAGCACCTGATGCCGCTGCTGATTCCGCTCTGCGTGGCCCCGGCCTGGTGGGCCGCCACGGGCAGGTTGCGGCTGGCGCTGGTGTTGGCGGCCCTGGCCGGGCTGACGGCTTGGAACCTGGCCAGCGTCTGGGGGCTGGTGGAGAATTTTGCGGGGCTCCCCATCACCCCGGCCTGGTGATAAACTGGAGTTTTACGCACCTCGATTCCTGGCCCTGGTAATGCAACGGATGGCGGCCCTGCGCACGATCGGCAACTGGATGTGGGGATGGGTCCACGGCCTCAACGGGCTGTTGGCCCTGGCTTGCCTGGTCTACTGCCTGCCGCTGCTGTTGGCCGGCGACCAGTGGGGCGCCGGCGATTGGGACCAGTTCACCTTTCGCGCTGCCACGCCGCGGGTAGCCCTGCTGCACGACGGCCAGCTTCCGCTGTGGAACCCCTACGTCAACGGCGGCAACGTGCTGTTGGCCCATCCGCACTGCCCCGCGCTGTCGCCTTGGTATCTGCCCGTGCTGCTGTTGGGGGCGCCCTGGGGGCTGCGCGTGCAAGTACTGATGTTCATGATCCTGGGCACCACCGGAATGGCCGCCCTGCTGCGCCGCTGGGGCGTCTCCAGCGTGGGCTGTTTCACCGGCGGCGTGCTGCTGATGATGAGCGCCCACTTCGCCCTGCACATCACCGAAGGGCATTTGGAGTGGTGCGTTCTGGGGTTGATGCCTTGGGTCGTGTTGTGCCTGGTCCACGCCCAACGCGACGTCCGCTTCCTGCTGCTGGGGGCCGTGCTGCTGGCGTCCGCGCTGCTGGACGGCTCGATCTATATCCTGGCCGTCTTCATACCGGCCATCGCCTTGTGGGCCGTGCTGGAGAGCCTGCGCAGCCATCGCTGGCGCTGGGCGGCCGGTGCGGCGGCCATGCTGGCACTGCTGCCCTTGCTCGGCGCCGTGGTGCTGCTGCCGCGGATGGCGTTCGTCTCGGCCAACCCACGCACCCTGGAGCGGCACGATCGCACCTCGCCGGCGGCGCTGGCGGCCATGTTGTTGGACCCGCGGCAGGCGGACATGTTTCACGCCACCCAGCAAGTGCGCAACCCGCCCGACGAGGAATTGCTCTGGCGTTTGGCGCAGCCGCGGGCCTGGCCGGAGAGTCCGGAGCCCTGGCACTGGCGGCGTTTGGACCTCGAGTTGTCGACCACCTCGGACTGGACCGACGTGCAGTTTTCCGGCGTCCCCTACGTGATGGTAGTCGGGCCGCCGGAAGCCAGGAGTCGCGCGGCCGACGAATTGAATGGCGCGCCGCTGAACACCGAGGGGCTGGCGCTGCAAAATCCGCAGCCGAAACCGCCCGCGGCCAGGCCGGCCAAGGCGGGACGTAACGGCGACAAGGCGCGGGAGGGAACGCGGAAAGGGGACAGTCCCAGTTTTGTCGGACAAAACTCGGGACAGTCCCCAAAGCGCGCCGAGGCCAGGCTGCAAGCCACCATGTACGTCCGCTGGCCGGAAGGCGAAGGGCTGCGCATCGTCATCAAGCGCGGCGACGTGGGCGGCACCCACCTGACGGTCAAACGCAACAACTTCGTGCTCTTCGAGGCCCGCCACGATGCCCGCGTGCCGGGCAATGCCCAGAATGCGCGGCAGTTTCTCTTGCCCAGCGAACTGATTATCGCCGGCGACCGCTTCTTGCAGGCGTGGTTCCCCGTCGAGGTCACGCTCCGCACCACCTCGGACTGGTGCAACGTCGAGGTGCTCGACACGCCCTATCTGTTCCAGGTGGAAAAGCCGGACGAGGCAGCACAGAAACCGGTGCGGTTGTCGTTGCGTCCCCTGGTGTTGCGCAGCCCGCGGCCGGGCAAGGAGTGGACCTCGCTCCGCGCCGTCCTTTGGTTGCAATGTCCGCCGAAGGACGACGTGCGATTGATCCTCACCCGCGGCGCCGTCGGCCGCAGCCGGCTGTTCTTCCACACCCTGCGGAACGCGCCGCTTTCCGCGGACCGCAACGATCTGCCCGCCGCCGCGCAGTGCCGGCGGTTCGAGTATGTCCTGTCGCAACAGACGATCCGCGAGCGAGTGACCCCGCAGCCGCCGCCTTGGCGCTGGCAGTTGGACGACATGGGCATGACCTACGACTGGCACGAGTACGGGTGCTATCTGACCTGGCTGGGGCTGGCGATGGCCCTGTGTGGGGCACTGGCGGCTGGCCGCCGGCTGTGGCCGCTGCTGGCCACGGGGCTGGTGGCCGCCCTGGTGGTGCTGGGGGCGACGCTGCCGGTGAGCCTGTGGGAACTGTTGCAGCGGTTGCCCTTCTACGGCTCGCTACAGGCCCCGTCGCGGTTCCTGGCGGTGGTGGTCTTCGTGCTGGCGATTTGCGGCGGCTTCGGCATCGACCGGCTCGGCCGCTGGGTCCAGCGCGTGGGCGGCCCGCTGTTGGCCGGCGGCGTGCAGTGTGCCGTGGCACTGGTGATTTACGTCGAACTGGCCTTGCTGGGTTGGAACTTGTTTTCCGGCATCTTCATCTGCCCGCCGCGGTCCCTTCCCAGCTTCGGGCGCTTCGCCGAGCGCTATGCCGACGACGATGCCTGCCGCTATGCGGTCATGTACAGCGCGAATGTCCCCTATTTGCAGAGCAATTCCGGCGTGCTCGGGCAGTACGAGAACATCGCCATTCCGCAGGGCAAAGTCCGCATCAGCGGCGACCCGCAGTATCGCGGCGAAGCCTATCTGCAAGCCTCGCGCGGCACGAGCAAGATCACCGCCTGGTCGATGTCGCGGGTCAAGGTCGCCGTGAGCCCCGATGCCGGCGACCGGCTGGTGTTGAACCAGAACTACTCGCCGGGCTGGAAGGCGGTCCGCCGTGGCAGCCGCGGCCGGGTCGAGCGCCTGCCCGCCGAGCCCAACGACGACGGTCTGATCTCGCTGGCCGTCGAGCCCGGCGACCACGAAGTGGAGTTTTACTATCTGCCCGACAGTTTCCTCTGGGGCAGCGGCATTTCCGCGCTGACGCTGGGCGTCTGCCTGGCACTGTTGTGGGGCGGCCGAAAGCTGCGGCGGCCGCTATCCTGGGGACGTCGCGTGGCGTCGCGGCTGGCGCGCCGCTGGACGCAGTGGCGACGATCGCCAATCGCGCTGTGGCTGGCCTGGGCCGCGCTGTTGAACCTGCCCTTCGTGCTCTGCCATCCTGGCTGGCCGCTGCTGGCCGCCGCCTTGCCGCGGTCGCTGGCCGTCAATGCCGTGCTGTTCGTGCTGCCCGGATTACCGCTGGTCGGGCTGCTGGTGGCGCGCGGCTGGCTGCCGCGCGTGGAACTGCTGTGGGTCGTCGCCGCGTCGGTTGGCGTCTTCCTGTTGGTGCTCGTGGCGAGCCACCTGGCCGGCATGTCGCCCGACGGCAGCGCAATGTGGAATGCCACCTGGCTGATCGCGAACCTGGCGCTGTTGGGCCATTTCCTGCTGGCGACCGGCGGCCGGCCGTTGGTAGCAGGCACGCGCCGTGTGCCGCCCGCCAACGACGGCACACGCCGCGTGCCGGATACTTTGGGGTTCGGCCTGCTGCTGTTTGTCGGGGCGTATGGGGCGTTCTTCTACGGAGCGACCAGCCTGGTTCCCGCCATGGAAGACCACGATTACGTGACGCAGGGGACCGGCTACGGCCTGTTGACGCAGTTGAAGCCGCTGTTGGTGACCGATCGGCACACCCGCTATGAATTCGCCCATCCGCTGCTGCTGCACGGCTATGTGGCCGGATCATTCTTGTACTTCGACCAATTCGACCGCCTGGCCGCTTGGGATCCGGCCTGGCAGCGCGTGGAGCGGGCGGAAAAGGGCACGCTCTCCGACGTGCCGGCGGCCAGTTTCCTGCAATTGCCCAACGACGTGCTGGTGCGCGACGGCGATGACATGATCGGGGCCGGCGCCACGCGGCACCGCATCGTGGGCGTGGACGGCGGCGACTACCTGATCGATCCGCCGCTGCCGAAGATCGGCAAGCGAATTCCTGTCCAGGACCTGGAAGTGCAACTGCTTTGCGACGATTACCTGCATGACCCGGCCCGGCTGGCCTCGCGGACGCCCAACGTCTTTCTGTCCGCACTGGTCGTGGCATTGCTGGGATGCTGGGCGGCTGCGGCCACGGGTCGCCGCTGGTTGGGCGTGCTGGTAGCGCTGGCCTACGCAGCGAGCCCCGAGGTTTTCGTGCGTTCCAGTTACGGCGGTTATTTCGCCATCGACCAATTCGCGCTGCTGATTATCCTGGCCACGGCCGCCCGCTGGGAGTTGCTCCGCAGCCGGGCCGCCTGGGCGAGTTGCGCGCTGGCGGGCGGTTTTGCCGCGCTGGCCGACCACAAACTGCTCCTCTTGCCCGCCGCCCTCGTCCTATGGGAAGGCATAAAGGGGTCGGAAGTCTTTTTAGGTGCCGGGCGATGGCGTGCCGCTGGCTTGTCCAGCCGTGTCGAACCACCACCAAGCACGGCACGATCCACGGAAAAGACTCCCGACCCCTTTATGCGTCTGCTGCATCCGGCGGCGGTCGGGTTCGTTGCCGGCACGATGATCTATTGGGCGTATGGACTGGCCATCGCGCCGGGCGTCTTCTGGCTCGATCACGTGCGGACGCATCTGGTCGACCGCCTCCTCCACTACAATCCCTTGGGCTACGGCGATTATCCCACCGTGGCCGGCCTGTGGCTGGAATTATGGCAGCATACGGGTTACCTGCTCCTGCCGTTGCTGCTGGTGGCAATGCTGGCCCTGGCGCGCAGCGCGTGGAAAGGCCAGCGACTCACGGCGGCCGCCGCCGCACTGGGACGCCCGGGACTCTGGACGGTCTGGATGCTGCTGGTGGCCGTGTCGTTCAGCGCGATCGACTGGCGGCAGACAAAGCACCTCATGCCGCTGCTGCTGCCCATGTTCATCGTGCCCACGTGTTGGGCGGCCGTTAGCCGCCGGGGGTTGGCCGTGGTCGGCGTCGTTTTGGCGTGCGTCGTATTTTGGAACCTGGCCATGTTGCATCGCTTGGCGATCGACTTCAACGGCTTCCACCTGACCCCGGGATGGTAAAGGCCCGTGGCACTACAGCGCGATATTCCGGTCAGCGCGACATGCCCCGGCGGCATGGGTTGGCGTCTGCTGGCCCTGCTGACGGCCGTCGGACCGCTGCTTTATGGCGGCGGAGTTTGGGTGGC
Organism: uncultured Planctomycetaceae bacterium; assembly: GCA_964469945.1. Lineage (GTDB taxonomy): Bacteria > Planctomycetota > Planctomycetia > Pirellulales > Thermoguttaceae > CAYYBU01. The sequence goes on along the minus strand of CAYYBU010000014.1, from coordinate 3,399 downwards.
CGCGCGCGAGGATGGCCGGTCGCTGGCCGCAGTGATGTGTTTCGATCCGGCCACGATCGCGCAGGCCTCGCCGCTGCGCGTGCTGATCGCCGCGCAGATCGCGTTGGGGGCCGTGCTGCTGCTGTGGATCGTTCCCTGGCTACTGGCCGCGCTGGCCCTCCAACGCAGCCCGCGCTGCCGTGCCACCGCGCATGCCTGGAGCCTAGCGGCCAATTCGGTCGCCCTGGTGCTGATCTGTATGGTGTTGCGCGCCGGTCCGGGCATCAGCCGGGGCAGTTTTCTGGGCGTCTGGCTGGTCTGGAACGTCCTATTGTTGCTGTTGGCCAAGAAGCCGGCGGAGCGGACGGTCGATTTCCGGCTGCTGGCGCAGCGGTTCGCGCCCGCACTGGCCATCGGCGCGGTCGCCGTCCTGACGGGCATCGTGCTGTTTCATCGCGAGCATTTCCTGCAATGCTTCAACGGCGATGGTACCGAGTTCGACGAATTGGCGCGCAGCCTGCGGCTGCATTTCCTCCCCTACTGGGAGATCGAACCGGCCGACTGTTTCGGCACCTTCGTCGCCAATCCGACCGTGATCAACTCCTATTGGACGCTCGCCTTGCAGATGCTGCTGGGCGGCGGGGAACTGGCCACGCGGTTGCCGTTCTGGATCTGGTGGCTGGGGATCTTCGCCGTCGCTTTCAGCATGATTCGCGGGCCCAGCGTCCGCCGCGGCTGGCTGCCGGCAGTGCCGTTGGCCCTGCTGCTGTTGCTGGCGAGCTTGTGGTACACGTTCTACGTCGGCTACGACGCCTACATGGCCGACGTGGCCAATCCGGGCGTGCCCGACGCGATGTTCACGCTCTTGTTGCTGCTGGGGCTGGATTGCCTGCGGCGGCAGGACGCGGTGGGCTGGGTCGCGCTGACCACTTGCGCGGCGCTGCTGTTTTACGCCGGCTTCGTCATGTTCGCGCTGACGGCCGCGGCCGGGCTCGTCTGGGGGCCGTTGCCGCGGCGGCGCATGCTGGTGGCCGCGCTGGGCGGCGGGCTGTTGTTGACCGCCATTGTCGCGGCCTACGTCGCCTGGGGGCGCTGGAACGGTTGGCTGTGGACTACCCTGACGCCGCAACCGCTGATCCTCGGCGCCTGGCGGCAGTCGTTCCAGATCGAATGGATCGGCAAGTGCCTGGCCGACTTGCCGCGGGGACGGTCCGCGCTGCTGTTCGGCGGCTATTTCCTGCTGGGATGCGGCGGCATTGCGGCCTTGGGACTGCCGTTGGCGCTGGTGCGAAAAGGCGGCGCCGAGCAGGCCTGGGATCGGACCGTGGCCACCGTGGTGTTGCTCTATTTGCTCCTCGTCTTCGCCTCGGCGATGAAGAACCTGCACTACCTGGGCCCCTTGCTGCCGTTGGTGGTCGTGCTGTGGCTGCGAGGAGGGCTGCCCCGCAAAGGCTGGGGGCCGTCGTTGTGGGCCGCAGTGTCGCTAGCGATCTGCCTTTATCTCTGCTGGCCGCTGGCGCGGCCCGTGTTCACGCTCAATCGGCAACTGGGCGCGTTGACCAGGTTTGCGACCGATTCCCAGGAAGAGGCCTGCTACATGGGCCGCGTCACCGATGGGCTCTACGACCGGGGGCAACTCAGTTGGCAGATCGGCCAGCACACGTGGGTTGGCTACGCCGAGCGCAGCGCGAAGGCGACTGAGGATCGTCCCTTGTTGATTACCAAGGGTGGGCCGCCGTCGCCCGATTACCGCCTGGTTTTTCAATCGGCGGCGGGGGTGAGGCTGTATAGCCGCAGCGCGGAAGTGACGCGGTGGCTCGCCGTGCAACGGCCTTCGCTTAGCCAGCAGCGTTGTCCCTGGGTGTTTCGCCCCATTATCATCCGGCCGCCGCAGCGGTAAGTTCTTTTGTGGGAAGACCTGTAGGGAACGCCCTGCGTGGCGTTCCGGGTATACCGGCAAAACGGAATCCCACGGAGGGCGTTCTCTACAGCGATTCCTCCGGGAATCGTGCAACTCTATTGAGGCATTGTCACCCCACGGATGGCGAATTTTCCGCTTAGTGCCGGCCGGGGAATAACTTCCCGATTTGCCGCGGCGGAATTGAAGCCCGAAACGCGAGCGAGGGGGCCCCGCTCAACAGCCCTCGCTTGCGCTTCGGGCTTCCATGGGGGCGGTCCCGCTCAAGCAACCAGGGAAGTTATTTTCCGGCCGGTCCTTATTTGCTTGCCAAGGCGGCTGCGATTCAGCATAATGGGGTTTGAAGAGGATCGGGCGGCATCGGAACCATGCGGCCCGTTTCGGTTGGAGCAGTGGAGTCTGGTGCTTCCCACCTGTACGCTAGGCACCTGGCCCTCCTCGCCTGCAAAAACGGAACCATTGACGTGGCAAGTTCTCTGGATGATTCGCGCGTGGTTGCGCGCGTGGCGCCGACGGCGCCGGTCGTGAATGTACGTTTCTCGCGGCGCATGCTCGCCTGGCTGCTGGTCTTGATCTTTGGGCCCTGGCTGGTTGTTGCCGCGTTGTTGGCCGGACCGAAGCTCTGGGCCGGTACGCAGAGCCTGTTGCCCTTCCGGGTTCGGGCCGTTTCCGCGCAAAAGAGCAAGGGCCAGTCCGGCCCGTGGGGAGAACTCAAGTATGCGCGGCTCAATCTCGACCTGCCGGACGAATTCGTCTTCGTGCTGCCGGGCGACTGCCCGCCGATCCGCTGGTTCTTCAAGGGATACTCCAAGGAACAGGCGTTGGAGTTCCTGAAGTCGGCCGATCTGACCGCGGCGCAACGAGACGTCTTGAAGTCGGCCGCCTGGAGCACCACGGCGGAGGGCGTGGCCGTGTCGCCCGGCGACGCGCTGATTCTGGGGCTGAGCCCGGCAGCGCGGGCAAAAATCTACGCCTTGCTGGTGGAGTTCCCCGAGAACTGCCAGTGGATCGATCCGGTGTGGATCCAGCCCGAGTTGCTGGAGGAACGGTTGAAGGACAGCAAGTTGTCGGCCGCTTCGGTGGCGTTGTTGAAGCGACTCTTGTACCAGCAGGCGGGCTCGCCGCTGTTGTTGTTCGCCGATTTCGAGCCGGCGCTGCGGCAATTGCCCGACGAGTCCGAGCAGCGACGTTTCATGAAGGCCGTTTCCCGCAAATCGACCCTGCTGGCCACGTTGAAGATCGAGCCGGGCGCCGATGTCGAGTCGCTGGCCAACTACTGGGGCATTGGCGGGCGACACCGCGACCTGGTTCCGCTGTTGAGTTCGTTGCGGCGCGTCGATGGCGGCTGCAACATCAATGTCGTCTGCCTGTTGCCGCCCTTCCTGCGCGATCACCTCTACACCTATCCGCTCCCGCCGGTCAATGCGGCGGCCGTCAAACAGGATTGCTTCTGGTCGGCGATGAACGCCTTCAACCAGACGCCGGACGACCGCTTCAACGAC
>CAYYBU010000013.1:0-13858 GCA_964469945.1 uncultured Planctomycetaceae bacterium | reverse complement strand
AAGGCCGTTTTGGCGTGCTCCAACATGGAGCGGTAGTCGGTGGTTTCCAGTTCTTCGCCCAACAGTTCGACGTCGTAATAACCGTCGTAGCCGGCGGCCTTCAACGCGGCGATGATTTCCTTCAGCGGCACGCAGCCTTCGCCCAGGCGACAACGATTCTGCTCGCCGCGGGGGGCGCACTTGGCATCGCCCAATTGCACGATGGCCACCTGCGGCACAATCTGTGACATGCGTTCCAGCAAACACCCCTCTTGGCCGAGGTGATAGGTGTCCAGAACCATTTTGACCTGGGGGCTATCCACGGCGTCGAGCATGGCCATCGTCTCATCGAGAGTGGTCAGGAAGGTCCAATCGGCGGCACAACCGGGATGCATCGGTTCCACGGCCAACGTGACGCCCAGTTCGGCGGCCAGCGGCGTCAACTCGTCCAAGGCGCCGGAAATCAAGTGGCGGGCATGGTTGAAGGTGTGGCCCGCCCGGGCGCCGGTGTAAACCACCAGGCAACCGGTATCGAGAGCGGCGGCGGTCCGGAGGGCCTCGGCGGCATCTTCCACGCTCTCCCGATAGCTGCGTCCATCACTGCCAGTGAACCCCCCCGCCCAGAGGAGATGGGAGACCTTCAAGCCGCTGTGCCGCAGCAGTTCGATGCCGCGGGCCTGGCCGCAATCGGAGAGCTTCTGCCGCCACACCCCCATGGCGGGGATGCCGGCGGCGGCATATTGGGCCACGTCCTCCTCGAAGGACCAGCGGAAGGTGGTCGTCTCGTTCATCGACAGTTGAGCCATCCCCAAACCGCTCCCAGGGTATCCCGATGCTCGCCTCTGTTGAACACAACAGAAACTCAGTATGGAGAATCGCTGCCTTTCTGTAAAGGTGAACTCGTCGCGGTGAACACGACGATGATTGCTATTGACCGATTTCGCCGCGGCAGTGAAACTAGCGGCCCATGCGCATCCTCACTCGTTATGTCCTGGCCGAGCTGATCAAGGTCTTCCTGATCGCCCTGACCGGCCTGACGATGATTTTCATCGTCGTGATCGTGATCCGGGAGGCCTCGCAGCAGAATCTTCCCTTGGCCGAGGTTCTGCGGCTGATTCCCTATGCCCTGCCCGAGTCGCTGCGGATGACCGTGCCGGTGACCCTCTTGCTGGCCTGTACGAGTGTCTATGCGCGGATGTCGGGGGCCAACGAGGTGGTGGCCGCCAAGGCGCTGGGCATCTCGCCCATGGTGCTGCTTTGGCCGGCCTTCGGCCTGGCCCTGTTCCTGAGCCTGGTGACGGTTTGGCTCAACGATCTGGCGGTCTCCTGGGGACGGGACGGCATGCAGCGGGTGGTGGTCGAGGCGGTCGATGACATCATCTACAGCATGCTCCGCACCCAGCGCCGCTACAGCTCGTCTTTTTTCGCCATCAACGTGAAGCGGGTGGACGGCCGCCGGCTGATCATGCCAACCATCTCCTGGCAGGGCCGCGGCAATGATCCTGGCGTCACCATCAGGGCGGAAGAGGCCGTCTTGCAGATGGACAAGGCCGAGGGCGTGCTGAAGATCTTTCTTCGCAACGGCTCGGTCGACATGGCCGGCAAGGTGGGAGGCGAATTCTCCGGCATCGAGGAGCGAGAGATCCCCATCACCGATGCCAGCCGGGCCAGCAGCAGCGGTCCCCGCTCCCCCTCCTGCACGCCCTTGCGGCAGATCGCCGCGGAAGTCGTCAAGCAACGGGCCACCATCCAGCGCTGCGAGCAGGAAATGGCGGCCCAGGCCGCCTACCAGATGCTCTGCGGAGACTTCGATCGCCTCACCAGCGCCGAGTGGGAAGGCCGTCGAGGCGTCTGCGACAATGAGCGCACCACCCTGTACCGCTTATTGACCGAACCGCACCGGCGCTGGTCGGCGGGCTTCAGTTGCCTGTGCTTCGCCTGGATCGGCGCGCCGATGGCCGTCTGGCTGCGCAATCGCGACTTCCTCACCAGTTTCTTCCTCTGTTTCCTCCCTATCCTGGTCGTCTACTATCCGTTGCTGATGTACGGCATCGATGGGGCCAAGAGCGGCACGCTGCCTCCCTACTCCGTGTGGGGCTGCAATGCGCTGCTGCTGGTGGCCGGAGCATGGCTGTTGAAACGCGTGGTGCGGTACTGAAGGCTAGGGCTTCTTCGCCTTCGGCTTCGCCGCGGCCCCCTTCAGATCCCAGGCCACCAACCAGCGCGGATCGCCGGCGGGCACCAGGCCGAAATCGTCGCGCAGACGTTTTTGCATGTCGGTCATGTGACCGGCCCCATAGAAAATGGCGATCTTCCGCTTGCCGGCGGCGATCTGCTTCCGCAGGCCGTCCAAGGCCACCTTGTTCCGCTGACTGATGAGCGTGGACCCCTCGGGCCCGTCCAACGCCATCAGCGAACCTTCCATATCCTCGAACTGCGCGGCCATCACTCGCTTCAACGCCAAGGCGCGGTTCTTGTCGAACAAGGCCGCCAGAAGCTGCGCCTCGCTGGGCTGATCGGAACTGTCGGCTTGCTGCGCCATGGCATTGCCCATCATCCGCAGGAACATGCCCAGCACGCTTTCGCCACGGTCCTTCATCGACTGGGCGAACTGCTCGGGCGTCATGTCGGCGCGGACCATGTTGGGCCGCGTGTAATCGATCTCGTGCAACTGGAACTCCAACTCCAAAAGGTCCTTCATGCCGCGTTGAATCATCGAGAGCGGATTGTTGCTGCCGTCGCTTCCCTTGGGAATCTTGGTTCCTTCGCGGGCGATCAACTCGTACAGGACCACGTCGTAGCCGGCAAACTCGCGGTTGAGCTGGGCATAATATCGCTTCTCGCCCACGTGAACGGCCGAAACCAGATCGACCGTGACCGCCGCCTTGCGGTTGTCCGCCGGTACGCAACGCACGATGGCTGCCTCCAGCGCCAGCGGGCGGTTTCCTTGCCCGCGCACCAAGCGGAGGAACTGGCTCTTCGGCGGCCGGGCAGACGCGGTGGCGGGCGGCTTGGCCGGTTGCTTGACAGGCGGTTCCGCGGCGGCCGTCGCGGCGGCCAAAAACAGCACCACCGCGGTCACGAAGGACAATTTTTGCCATCTACTCATGAACGAGCACCGTAAATTAGGCATACCCACACCCAGTTCACGTGGCAAGCCACGCCCCCCACAGTAGTTTGGTCGTCAGTCGCCATTGTGTGTCATGAAAGCACACTGGATTGGTCGAAATCACCAATATACTTAACACATCCTACCCAGGACGCAAGTCCTGCTGGATTGGCCTCTTCAGGTTCCTGCCCCACCTGTCGAGGCCTTTTTTATTTGGGTCTTGGACAGCAAGCAGGAAATAGGCTACCCAAGGCACTGTAGGGAACGCCCTCCGTGGCGTTCCGGGAGCGAAGACAGACGCCGCCGGAACGCCACGGAGGGCGTTCCCTACAACGGCGGGTGGTCCATTTCCCGCCGGTTGCCTTGACCGACTACCGATAACCGGTGCCCCTTCTCACAGGCGGTATCAGCCCGTGTAGCCCCAATCGGGATGCGTCAACAGGACCAGATCGACCAATTTCTCACGGCTCGGTTGCTGCGTGGTGCTGGCGGAATCGTCGCCTGCCAACGACCGCGTCGCGTCCAGGTCGGTCGCGGCCAACGTGCCCGTGCCTGTGATGCGCGAGCTGTGCGCGAAGACCAGGTCGCCCGCGTAAGCGGCTGGCGCCGTCGTCCAATGCGCGACCCCATCGGGGCGTGCGACGACAGCCGCAGGCGTAACAGCGGAGACGGCGGAAGGCGCGGCAGCGGTGGTAGCCGCGGCAGCGCCGCCGTCGTTCGCGCTGGCGCTGGCCGCATCACGGAAACCACGGCCGTGGTGCGGTGTCGCGGTCCCCGCCGACTTGACGACCTGATTGGCGGCGGTGATCTGGACCGTTGTCGCGTCATTGGCCACGGAGAAATAGTCGCAGGCCACCAACATATCCGTCCACGACACGGGGGTCGGCTGAAATGCCGGGTAGCCGGGCTGATTCGGACCCCAGGGATTATAGAGCGTAAAGGTGTCCTTGGTGGGGTCGGCCGCGTTGACCGTCACGCCGAGCACCACGTACTCGTGGTCGTCGTAGAGACCGTCGGGCAGCGTCTGTAGCGTATCGGAGAGGCCCGTGGTGCCGACCGTAACCGCCGTCTTGGCGGTCTGGATGGCCGTGACGAGGGTTTGCTCGTTGCCGACCAGGGTGAAATAGCCCTGCGCCGTGGTACCGAGGACCTGCGTGCAGGTGGCGTCGGCCCAGCCGCCATCGCCGATGCGGAGGTAGCTGTTGACGCCGTCGTCGCTATTACCGTCACTTCCCATGCCGTGGTTTTCGTCACCGACCTCGTTCCACTGGGCGTAGGCTTTTTCGGCCAACGTGACCCACAGGACGTTGCTGGGGCTGTTCGCATTGGTGATCAAGGTGATGCCGTCGAACCATAGGGGACCGCCGACTGCGCTGGTTTGGCCGGGGGGGATGCCGGGCAGTTCACTGTTGACCGTCACGTAGTCCGGCTGGCCGTTGTTGTAGAAGCGGACCGTCCAGGTGCCGTCGCCATTGTCGATGAACATGTTCTCGATGGCGGCCGGATTGGTATTAGCAATCGCACCCAAAGAGGAAATGTAGTAGCAGTCGCCGGCCTCTCCCTGGTTGAGGTCCAAATAGGAGGGGGCTCCCGAAGCGCCGTACAGCGAGCCGGAGACGTTCAAATACGTACCGCCGTCGTCGGCCAAGGACGGATCATTGAAGTCCCACCATTGCGGCGAGGGCAGATCGGTGCCGAGGAACCACTTGCCGATCAGTTCCTCGAACTTCGCCTTCGCCATGCCGGCCGCCGCGTTGCCCAGCGTCTGGGTCGTATTCAGCCCGCCGGTCCAGGTGGCATTGGCCACGTTGCCCAAGATCACGTCGCTGGCCAACACCTGCACGTAGCCGGGCATGACCAGCACGGGCGACGTCTCGGTGGCATCCTTGAGGATGGTCTTCAGATCGTTGAAATCGACTGCGGTCAGGGTGGGCTTGGTCGCTACGGTGGCTTGCAGGATCTTAATCATATCGGCGCGGCTGATCGAACCGTCGGCGTCCAGGCTCTTCACCAGATTGGCCAGAACGGGATCCTTCAGCCCGAGGAACAGCGGCGTTCCCAGGCTGACGCTCACCTGCACGGGCGTGCCGGAGAAGGCCAGGCCGTCCCAGGCTTCGACGGTGAAGGCCGCGACGGTGCCGGTGGCCGCGGCCGGCGGCGTCCAAACCAGGTTGTCGTTGTAATGCACGATGGTCGTGCCCGGCACGACGGCGGCGCCGTTGATCGTCAACGTGCCGCTGGTGACGGCATCGATGCGGTAGTCGACCTGATCGAGGTCGGCGTCGGCGGCGTTGGCATTTTCGGCCAGATCAAAATAGCTGAACGGGAAGGACGCCGGGGCCAACGGCGCGCCCAATAGCGGGGTGATCGTCGTCAAGGTGGGCGCCGCGTTGGTGGCCGTGTAGAAGACGCGGAAGTCGGCGCCGAGCGACCAGGGGTGCTCTTGCCCGGTGACGGCCGTGCCGGCATTGGCCGTATAGGCCGCGGTGGCGAGGGCCCCGTCGTTGGCCTCGGAATAATTGAACAGGTCCTGGGTGGTGCGGTAACCGGCTTGCAGGGCGGCCACGACATTGCCCGCGAAACCGGCCTGCGTGTCGGACGGATCGACGGCGACCTCGTAATGGTTGGTGTCGGCGCAACCGAACGTGTTGGCCGGCAGCGCGCCGGCGCCGTTCTCCAGGTCTTGCAACATACCGCCGCCGTACGATTCGTTGAACACGTAGGTCGTCGTGCCGGCATGCACGCCTTGCAGCCACGGCGCCAACTGGTCGCCAGCGACCTGCAAGTTGCTGCCCCAGCCGACGAGATAAGCGTCATTGGCCGCCGTGGCAGGACCGATGGAGGACGACGTGGAGCTGAGGCTTCCGCCCCCCTCGCCGTAGGCGTCGAAGAAGAAATGATCCTGACTGGTCGCGTTGAGGCCCACTTTGGCGAGCACGTACTGCAAGTTGGCTGGCGTGGCCGACAATACGTCCGAACCCGCGGCGAAGGTCATGTCGGAAGTGGACAGGCCCGAATTGGTGGTCTGGTCGAGCGCGACACTCGAGCCGTCGGCGTAGAGGAGGTAGATGTTCTGCGCCGGCACATCGTAGCCGACTTGCGTAGCCGATTGCGTTGCGGTCAAGGTCTGATAGAGGGCCTTGATGTTGTTGTAGTAACTGGCGTAGTTGTCGGTGGCATTGTCGGCCCCGCACCACAGCACGGCGTAGTTCTGCGGCCCCAACAGGACCGGCGTCGGCGGGGTTTCGCCCATGTCGAGGTAAAGTCCGTAGGCGCCCAGGCTGTTGCCCACGCCCGCGGCGCCGATGTAATAGGTGGCCCCGGCCGTCACGGTGACGTCCACGCGGCTGTCGGTAGTGCCGCCGGCCGGGTCGTCGTCGTTGGCGGCCAAGACGTTGCCGTTGGCGTCATACACGGTGAGGTAGGCGTCCAGGCTGCTGGTGGCGGTGGCCTCCTCGCGGAACGTCATGTTGCCGCTGGCCGGGGCCGTGATCTTGAACATGTCCACGTCGCCGGAGTAGTCGATCTTCCCATTCTGCGAGCCGCTGCCGTTGGCCTGCAAGACCAGCGGCCAGGCTTGCGCGAAGGTGTTGGGGTAATCGTCGCCCGTGTTCGGCACCGTACTGAAGGTGAGCGTATAGGCCCCGAAGGTGCTGTGAGTGGCGGCCGCCTTGACGTAATAGGTGGCCCCGGCGGCCACGTTCGTTTGCACGTAACTGTTCAGCGAGTTATTGTGGTCGTCGTTGAACCAGAGCAATTTCTGGTTGCCGCCGTACACGTACAGATACGAGTCGATGCTGCTGCCCGCGGCGGCCAATTGCTGAATCGTCATCAGTCCACTGACGGGGGCGACGAACTTGAAGTAGTCGTAGTCGCCGACATAATTCAGTTGTCCCGCCTGGCTGCCGCCGCCGGTGCCGTTGAGCGTGATCGTTTGCGCGGTGGTGAAAGTGTTGGGGGGCGTCCGCGCCGTGCTGAAACTCAACACGTAGGCCCCGGTGGTGTTGTAAATCGCTCCCGTGCTGCCTCCCGTGGCGCCGGCGTTGAAGGCCGCCGCTTCGACGTAATAAGTGCTGCCGGCGGTCACCGAGATGTTGACGCAACTATTCAGGCTGGTGCCGTCATCGTCGTTCTGTGCCAAGAGGGCCTGGCTGCTGTTGTAGGCGGAGACCATCGAATCCAGCGGGCTGCCCTGCGCCGCGACCTGGTGAATCGTCATGGTGCCGGTCACGGTCGCGGTGATACGATACACGTCCACTTGGCCCTTGGTGGCGATCTTGCCCGTCTGCGTGCCCGAACCATCGCTGTACAGCGCGATCGTCGCCGGTTGTGCAAGGGAATGGCCGCTGCTGCTGGCTGTCGTCGTGCTGGCGCTGGTCACGGTGGTGACCGGCTTGGCCGCAACCGACGTCAAGGGGACCGTAGTGACGCTCGTCACGGTAGTAACCGGCTTCACTACGGCGGGGGCCGGCGTCGTCACGACGGTCGCCTTGCTGACTACTCCGGCCACGACAGCCAATAGCTGACGCTGTTCGAGCGGTTCCAAAGCCAATCGGCGAGGACGCGAGGTGACACGGCGCGACATGATATTTTTCTCCTCGCGGTGGGAAATTGATCGCAGAATCTTCGCACAATATGGATTAGCTTCTATTTTCGACACTAGCGTGGGGTCTTGTCAAGAGTCGTTCCCCGGAATTCCCGCCTGTTGTGGGGGGGGCATTGCGGTAAAAGGAAATTGTTATTCCTAACATACGGGCGACGGCCGCTGCGAACGACGCTTTTCAAGCGATCCCCGCGAAGGATTCTGCTTGACTGAGCAGTCGGTGCCGATCATCATGAAGTGTGATCTTGGCAGGGAGGCCCAAAAAAGGAATGGGGAAAACGCTGATAAATATCTTGGCGAAATTTATCAGCAACTACGGGTGTCATTAATCGCTAAAGCATTGACAAAATCCGTAATGTGCGGTCTGATATTACTAGGCGCGAACGGTTTGACGCTCGCTCGGCAAGGGAGCCCAGCGTCCAAACGTTCGGGGAAGAGGTAGGTCATGCGATTGTTTGATCGGCGGCGGGTGTCTCGCTGGGGTGCGAGGGTCGAACGTTTCTGGGAACAGTTTCGCACGCGACCGCGCGGGGGGGGGACGCAACGAGCCTTCCGCCATCTGAGGCTGGATCCGTTGGAAGACCGGTGTCTGTTGAGCGTTTCGCCGCTGAACACCAACGCGATCTTGATCAACCAGACCTACGGCAACGCGGTCGAGACGACAGTGGGACAATCGGTCGCCACGGCCGACAATGGCGATTTCGTGGCGGCTTGGTCGCAGACCGACAACCTGCTGGACGCTGCGGGGAATCCCATCACGAATCCGGCCACCGGCTCGCCGCTGACGCAGTCCAACGTTTATGCGCGCTACTTCACCGAGGAGGTGCAGCGCGTCACGCTGCCGAGCACCATCGCCGACAATACCGACGATGACCCGAACACGGTCGGCCGCATCTCGCTGACCTACAACACGCAAACCATCGAGGAGTTGTCCGTCACCGCCGCGACGCCGCCCAACGGCGATACGAATGTCACGCAGGTGAACATGGCCGGCAAGTTCACCTTGTGGTTCGATGCCAACGGCAACGGCAACGTGGACCCGGGCGAGCAGTACACCCTCAACTTCGACGAGACGACCCCGGCGGCCAATGCCACGGCCATTCAAACCTGGCTGCGTTCTCTGCCGGTGGTGGTGGGCAAGAGCAATGCGTCCGCCGTGACCGTATCGGCCGTGGATCCGCACGACTACCTGATCGACTTCGGTGCGGCGACGGAGGGCATCGACCAGCCGCAGATTCAGTTCCAGGATCCCAACAATCCGGCCGTGACGGGGGCCGTGTTCACTCTGACGGGTTTCGAGCCCACCGTGACGGTCACGACCTTGGAACGCCCCTTCACGATTTCGGGTATTCCGATCTCGCAGACCGATCCGCAGCAGACCTGCACGGCGATCGAGACCTGGTTCCAGCAGGCGGTGGACTCCACCTCCAGCGCCGTGGGGCCCGTCTTCTTCTCGCCGCCGGCGGGCAATGGGATCGCCGGCACCGGACCGCAAATACCGTACGAATCGCCGGTGTCGTCGCCTCTTTCGACCGACACGCCGGTGACGGGCTTCGATCCGACCCTCTCGGTCGAGCCGGTCGTCGCCGCGGACGGCACCGCCAGCCTCACCCAATTCGACATCACCTTTACCGGCTCGTCCGGCTATCAAGACCAGCCGGCCTTGGTGATCCAATCGGCCGTCGACGAGGACGGCAACCCGCTGGATCTGTCGGAATCCAAGGTCGTGATTCTGAAGGAGTCCAGCCCGCAGTTCCAAGTGAACCAGCCCGCGCAGCAGAGTTTATTTTCGCTCAATCCGGTCGTTTACAACCAGGACCAGGCGGCGGTGGCGATGGATGCCACCGGCGACTTTGTCGTGACCTGGCGCGGCCAGGACAATATCCAAGGTAGCGGGACCGATATTTTCGCCCGCCGCTTCACCCCGATCGGCGTCACGGGTTCTTATGCCCCCGGCACCTATGTGCCCGGCCAAATCGCCACCGGCGTCGAGGTCCTCCCTTCGCCGACCGCGGTCGACGTGCAGCAATTGACCTTCTCCGCCACGGGGGCCGTGCCACTGAGCGGGACCTTCAAGTTGCAGATGGCCATGCCGAGCGGCGAGGTGACCACTGCCAGCATCTCCTTCAACAGCGCCAACCTTAGCGCCACGGCGTTGGCCATTCAGAACGCCTTGATTGCCGCCGGCAACCCGGGTGTGACGGTCACTTCGGTACCGCAGAACAAGACGACGACGTTCGTTTTCAAGGTGACTTTCGGCGGCGGCAGCACGGGCATCGACGAGCCGCCGATCACCTATCTCGCGACGGCCACGCCCTTGGCGGCGACGTTCGCCCAGACGAACCTCACCACCGACATGTACACCTTCCTGGTGAACAGCGGCGGCACCACGAATCCGCAAAACACGCCGGCCGTGGCCATGGACCCCGAGGGTGATTTCGCCATTGTGTGGGCCAATCAAGGGCAGGACTTGAGCTTCTTCAACGACATCTTGATGCAGCAGTACAGCTACAAGGGCCTCAAGGTGGGCCCCGAGGTCACCGTGAACACGGAAATCACGGCGATCGAGTATGCGCCGGACGTTGCGATGGGGCATGACGGCGAGGTCGTGGTCACCTGGAGCGAGACTAGCGATCCCCACTACCTGGTCGATCAGCCCTACATCACCAACGTGTGGGTCCGCGCCTTCGACACCCAGTCCAACCCGTTATGGGCCCAAGTCAGTGTCGACGGCGGTGGCGACTCGACGGTGGCGATGGATGGTCAAGACAACTTCCTCGTCTCGTGGGACATGCTGGCCGACATGGATAACGACGGCGCCATGTCCGAGGGCGTCTACGCCGCTGAGTACCAGTTGGAAAACTACGCCACCGGCAAGACGCTGGCGGCGCCGGCGGAGATTCGGAACACCTTCCGCGTCAACAGCAGCAGCACCAACACCGCTACGAAGGCCGACTGGCCGCTGGATCAATTCAACAGCGACGCCGCCATCGACCTCGACGGCGACATCGCCGTCAGCTACGAAGGTTATGGCCCCGACACGTCGACGGACATCGACATACCGCCGATTTTCTTCCAGAGTTACTTCAAGAATCCGCAGACCGGCGCGTTGCTGAACCAGGATCTGTTGACGTATTTTGATCCGTTCCCGCATAACGGCACGCCGGGCGACACGTTGGAGGGGGACGGGATCTATGGCACCGCGCAGCTTGTGCCGCAGATTTATTTGGACGAGCCGGAGTACACCGTGGACCAGGCGATCGACCAGGTCGTCTACGACGCCGAATATCCGCCCGCCGGCAGTGGCGTGGCCGCGGCGACCGCCGAGCAGTTGGGCCGTTTGCGGAATATTCTGGAAAGCGCCGCCGGCCTGCTCCGCGGCGAAGCCCAGGGCGTGATGCTGTCGCAGTGGGACGCGGCGGCCCAGTTCTCGCAAACCGCCACCTATTCGGACGACGTGATCAACACGCAGCGCGACGGCGAAAACCAAAGCTACTATCTCCAACTCGACGGCTCGGTGGAGCAGGGGTCGTTCGGGCTGCGACTCGTGCTGCCCGATGGCACCGTCAAGGTGGTGACGATCCAGGTTCCGGGCACGGGCCAGTTCGCCACCTTCAACGCGGCGACCGTCCTGCAGAACCTCACGACTCAGTTGGATACGGCCTTGGGGCTGAACTGGGGCATTCTGGGCGAGCCCTTCGGCGACGAGGTGAGCGTGCGGGAGGTCCCCCTGAACGAGATCGTGGCCCGCGACAGCAGTGTCACCAACAACTGGTATATTGCCGGCATCGATCCCCTGGCCGACTATACCAGCGGTGACACCCCGGTTACGGTGGCGCCGAATTTGGCCGCTGTCGAACACCCGGACACCTTATTCGAGATCACCTTCCAAGGCGAGTATCACGACGAGTTGGTGGCCATGACGGTGGTGAACATGAATTTGCAGCGCTGGGGGCAAGCCCCGGCGGCCGGCAATCCGCCGGTGTTCCCGGCGCCGCAATTAGTGGGATCCGACGCCAACGCGGCCGATGTGATCGATGGGGATTACGATGGCAACCCGGGCACCGACCATTACGACGCCTCGGTGTCGATGACCCCCGACGGCAACATGGTGGCGGTCTACACGCAGCAAGAGTTGCAGACCGACAGCACCGACCCGCTTAATTCCCAAGATCAGCCGATCTACCAGAACATCTACTACCAGCAACTCAGCGAATCGACCGACACCGCCGGTCCCCAGGTAGCGACCGTCTCCAATGGGTTGGGCAGTATCGTACAGAACGGCGCCACGATGGTTGGCTCGGCGGTTTCGTACCTGGTCCTTACTTTCGACAAGGAGATGTGGTCCGGCGATCCGACGACAACTCCGGATAGCGTGTTGAACCCGGCCAACTACGTCCTCTTGGACAGCAGCGGAAATCCGATCGAAGGGGCCATCGTCCACGTCGACTACGGACTGAGCGAAGTGGCGCAGATGGCCAGCGTCGACGGCCTGGACCCGTTGCCCTCGAACAAGTGGGAAGCCATTCTCACCATCGACGGCAACCCGACTTCGAGCGGCATACAAGCGCTCGGCAATGGCAACTACACGTTGGAAGTTCTGCACGCCGTGCCGGCGTCGTCCACCACCGCCGGACAAAGCGGCCTGGAGGATGCCAACCGGGCCACGCTCAACCTCAGCGGTTTCAATCCGACGGGCAAGGATTACGACCTCAAGTTTACCGTCAACATCAGCGGCAGCACGGCCACGCCCGTGGGCCCACCCTCGACCACCGCGGTGGACACGCCGATCAACAGCGTGCAAACCGGCGCGCAGGTCAATCCCTCGGTGGCTACCGCCTCCAACGGCAACTACGTGGTCGTGTGGGCCAGCAATCAAGTGGCCGGCAACGGCTACGACATCTACGGCCAACTTTTCACCGCCGCCGGCACCGCGACGGGGCCGGAGTTCCTCGTCAACGACTACACGGCCGGCGATCAGACCAATCCCTCGGTGGCCATGGACGACGCCGGCGCTTTCGTCGTCACCTGGTCCGGCCAGGGCCCCGATTTCAGCGCTACCGGGGACACTTCCGACGTGTTCATGAAGCGCTTCAGTGCCCTTGGGCAAGCTCTCGGCCCGCAAGTCCAGGTCAATCAGTACTGGTACGGCACGCAAAGCGAATCCCGCGTCGCCATGTCGACCAATGGCAGCTTCGTCATTAGCTGGACGAGCTACGGACAGCCTCCCACGGGTGCATCGCAAAACGGCATTTATGCCCGCCAGTATAGTGCCAATGGGCAAGCCCTCGGTACGACCGAGTTTCAGGTGAACACCACCGTGGCTCCCCGCCAAGACCTGCCCGACGTGGCCATGGACGCCAACGGCGACTACGTCGTCATCTGGGAAGAAGACGGGGGATATCCCAACGATTGGGAGGTTAAGGGTCAGTATTACAACGCCGCCGGTCAGACCGAGGGTGGCCAGTTCGCCGTCAACACCGACAACGGTCCCGATATCGACCCCCGCGTGGCTATGGATGCCACCAACGGGACTTTCGTCGTCACCTGGTCCAGCCGGAACACGGCCGGTGGCTACGATATTTACGCCCGCCAGTTTGCCACCGGCGGTGCGGCCGTCGGCAACGAGTTCGAGGTGAACCAGACGGAGACCGGCTGGCACGTTACCCCCGTCGTCGGCGTGGACCGCAATGGCAACTTCACCATCGTGTGGTCCGTCTACAACGAGGACAACGCCAGCGTGGGTGATTATGTCGATCACGACTACGGCATCTACGCCCGCATGTTCAACCCCAACGGTTCCCAATACGTCGATTCTGTGACGGGTACGTCGGGCGAGTTCCGCGTCAACGCCACCACGCTGGGCGACCAGATCACTCCCGCGATCGATCGCCGGGATCTCGCCAGCAATGCCGTAGTGGTTTGGGTCGGGCCGGATAGCGGTCAGACGGGTATCTTCTCGCGCCTGGTTGATCCGCCGGGCGCGGTGGTTGCCGTTGTGAAGCCGGTAGTGATCGCCCCCACGACGACGACCACCACCACTGCGACCACCACCACGACGGTCGCCAAGACGACCACGACCACGACGCCGACGACGACCACGACTACCACCAAAGTGACCAGCACGACGCCGACGACCACCACAGTCACCAAGCCGACGACGACCA
>CAYYBU010000012.1:0-14637 GCA_964469945.1 uncultured Planctomycetaceae bacterium | reverse complement strand
AAGGGGCCGTTGACGGCGGCCAGAATGGCGCCGTTGAGTTCCACGCCGACGATTTCCGGCTGGTGGAAATAGAGGGCCGAGAGGATGTCGCGCCCGCCGCCCGCTCCGATCACCAGCACGCGGCTGTGGGGGCGCAGGTAGTGCGCCGCATTGGTCACGTCGTAGCGTAGATACTCCAGCGGCGCCAGGTCGCCGTGAAACTCCGTCAGGACCGTGCCGGCCGCGGCGTCGATGTTCAGCCACAACTGCCGAATGGGCTCGTGCGGTTGCCAACGGCTGCTCAATCCCCAGCCCAACGGCTGGCGGCCGGCTTCCCAAATCGCCACCCGCGAATGGGCGTTCCAGCGTTCATAAAGCGGCGGCTCCTCGGTCTTGCCCTTGATCCAGGTGAGATGGAACAGCCCGGCGCGTCGGCCGGCGGGCGTGTACTGGAAAACCACCAGCGCGACGATCGCCAAGGCCACCGCGGCGCTCGCGACGATCGCCGCGATGCGCACTATGGAGTCCCATGCTGATAGCGGAACGGTTGCCACTGCTGGCTTGTCCAGCAATGCCGGGTTTCTTGGCGGTTCGGCACTGCTGGACGAGCCAGCAGTGGCACCCTCCTGTTGCTCGAACACCCCGGGGCAGGCCGGGGACTGTCCCAATTTTCGTCCGTCGTCTCCGCGGGAGGCGCCGAAAATGGGACTGTCCCCTTCCCGCAGGTCGAAGTGGCAAACGAGCGCCCCCACCGCGGCCAGTGCGGCGACGTCGAGGACCAAGCTCGGCGCGTCGATCCAGCGCGAGAGCCCGGCCACCAACAGGCAGCCCAAACCGGCGGCTGCCAAGTCGGCGGCGTAGAGTTTTCCCGTCTGCTGGGGGAACCGCGTCAGGGCAATGGTCACGCAAACGCCGCTAGCGGCAAAAGGCAGCGCCAGCAGCAGATAATAGGCCGCCACCTCGGCCAGTTGGCCGGGGGAATCGCCCAGATCGAAGGCCAAGGTAACGTGGTCGTGGGCGTGGACCCGCAGGCTTACGACGATCAACACCGCGAAGCACGAGGCCGCCAGGCCCATTTG
This sequence comes from uncultured Planctomycetaceae bacterium, assembly GCA_964469945.1. Classification (GTDB taxonomy): domain Bacteria; phylum Planctomycetota; class Planctomycetia; order Pirellulales; family Thermoguttaceae; genus CAYYBU01. The sequence goes on along the minus strand of CAYYBU010000012.1, from coordinate 13,579 downwards.
CCGCCCGGCATGTGACACGGCAAACCAGCCGGGACACAAGTGGACCAGCAGCGCCCCCAGGGTCAGTCCGAACATGGCCACGGAAATGGCCACGAAGGTGTAGTGATACCAGAGCGTCATGCTGAAGATGCGCACCAGCAGCAACTGGTAGGCCAGCGTGGTGAGCGTGGTCAGCGCCAAGCCGCCGTAAAGGCAGCCCGTGGCGCGGGGGGCTCTGTCGTCGTCAAAGGAAGAGGCTGTCAAGCCGGGGGCCCTCGAAGTCTCCTTTCAGGATAGCGGGCCGCGCGAGCCTCGACAATGCCGGCCGGTGCGGCCCGGGTTGAAAAGGGGAACGAGTGTTGTCACTGCTGGCTTGTCCAGCAGCGTCGAACCACCACCAGACGTAACCCTGCTGGACAAGCCAGCAGTGGTACCCGTCCTGCCAACTACACCGAGCTCATCAATACCCCAGCCGCCGGTTCAGGTCATCGAAGCCCAACTCGCAAAACCGACGCTCCACCTCGTTGTTCCAGTAGATGTCTCGTTGGCTGCGTTTTCCGGAGAAGGTCATCGTGTCGGCGCCGATGACCTTGGCCATCACCTGGGTGATGGTGGCGTCGTCCATGTCGGCCTCGACATGGCGGGCCACGGCCTTGACGCTATCGGCCTGGCGCTCGCGGCCGTAGTCGCCCATGATCTCTTCAAAGCTGATCTTCAGCACGTCGTCCGCCTCATCGCGCCAACCGATCACGGCCTCGTACTCCTGCCGCCGCTCCTCGCCACAGATTTTGAGGTATTTCGCCAGTTGTTCGCCTTGGGGATACGATTCGAGGTCAACGATCGAGTCGTACAGTTTCAGCCGGATGCCCCACCTCAAGGCCGAGACGACCACGTCGCGGAGGTTGCGGAACACGAAGATCTTCTTGAAGTCAAACAGCGCCACCTTCGCTTCCGGACAGTGCAGGATGTGGCCGACGATGCTCTGGCCGCGATCGACAAGCTGCGTGGTCTGAGAGGCGCGAATGTAGCGCATCACATCGAGCATCTGCTCCATGGTGGCGTTGCGGTAGTCGTTGATGTGCGAAATGGACAGATGCAGCTTGCAGTTGCGATAGCCGAACTGTTCGAGCAGTTTTTCCAGCAGGTAGCTGCCGGCCTTGGGAACGGATATCACGGCCACGCGGTGCGGGCTCGTGCCGCGCTCCGGCCAGGCGACGACTTTCTGCTCCGGCGAAAGATACAGCGGAAAGCCGCCTTCCCGCAGACGCGACAGCCAGGCGGTGTCGGCGGCCAGGGCCGCCTGCGCCTTGGCTAGATCCAACAGCGGAATGTGGACCCGCCCCAGGGACAACCGATGGTCGATCGTCCTGTCGATGTGCAGCCGCGCGCCGGAGTCTGGAAATGTCATTCCCAGAAACAGTTCGTACTGGCCTTTGGGAAGGAATTGACGCGTGCGATGGACGTAGGTGCCGGGGGTCCACTGCGTTCCCGGCACCAGTGGACATTCGCCGCTCGGCCAAAAGTGTTCGTCATTGGAGAAGTGCTCGAAAATAAAGCAATCGTCTGGCAACGGCTTCTTGACCAGAAAGCGGTATTCGAAGATCTGCTGAGTCTCGTCAATGGTCGCCTGAAAGCCGTCGAAGTCGAAATACTCGTTGCCCTGCACGGCACGAAGCTCCTTCCTTGTTCAAGCCTTAACCAACGTGAACAGTTCCTGGACTACTAATTTGCAAAATCTGCCCGCGCGGAGACAGGCCGGTGGTGAATTTTCCAGACCGGGTATGGTGGGCGAATATCCCACCGACGCAGGGACTGCTGGCCATCGGAGACCATGTGGGAAATTTCCACCCCTACGGCGCGCCGGCGGCAACGACGGTCAGGTTCTCCAACGCGAGCCAGCCAGGTTGGCCCGATGGCCCTGGGGCCAGTGGCGAAATGGTCAACATGAGATGTCGTTGGCCGCAGTCCGCGAAGGGGATACGGACCTCACGGCTGAACGCCGACGGTTCCACAACGCTCTCGGCCAGGGGGGACTGCCGGCCCTCGCCATTGATGGCCGCCAGAGACAGCTTGGCGCGGTGGCAGCGATTGTCCATCTGTTTCAACATGCCGCGGACTTCGCCCCCGGCGGGGGCAGAACGGGCATACAAAAGCTTCAACTCCGGCACGTTTTCACCCAAGCGAAACTCGTAGGCGCGCGAACGATGATAGCGGGTCGTGGTCCGCTGCGTCAGGTAGATCCATTCGGCTTGGTCGCCAGGCCAAACCGGCATTGCCGCCGTAATCTTCTCGAACGTTCGCACTGCAACCGGCAACGAGGTGGGGCGCACGCGCTTATACACCCGGGCCGTCTGCTTTCCATCGAACGAAAAAACCTCCGGTAGCAGCGTGAAATCCGTGCTGATCTCCCAGTTCTTGCTGAGTGCCCGGGCCGGCAACCGGCCGGTCTGCCGCTTTTCCATCGTAGGATCGAGGCTCAAAGGATCGTAAACCACCGCATAATCGGCATCCAACAGGTTTTCGGTCGGATACCAGCACAGGGTGTCGTCTTGCGGCGTCTCGGCCACCTGCAGCTTCGGCCGACAGTACAATTCCGCTTCCGCATAGCGGACCATATCGTCGTTGAAATAGCCGGTGCCGATCACATAAATGCGATCCTCGGGTGTCGCGATCTGCCGCAGATAGTCCAGCAGGCGACAGACCTCGGCGCGGTCGGTGCGGCGGAGCGGAGCACAGTCCCGGGGAAACACCGCAGCCGCAGCGCGGGCGACGGCCAGCGAAGGTTTGACTGCCGCGACGAAATTCAGCAGCAGCGTCCCCACCACGACGGCAGCCAACGGCGCCCGCACCCAGCGCCTTGGCAGCTCGCAGGCCGACAGCAGCGCCAGGCCCAGGCCCGGCACGACCAGCAGCGACGCGTGCAACAGGTGGTGCATGTTTCCAGACTGCCGCGGCAAGGCAAACCACACGACCATGCACAACAAGCCGGTCAGGAAGACGAAAGCGATCGGGCCGCGTCGCCTGGCGAACCGTAGCGATCCAGCCACGTAGCCGATCGCCGCCAACACGAGAACAAGCCAACCGAAGTGATCCACGTAAAAGTGGACCGTTTGGCGGAATGGCGACTGCCCGTACAGAGCAATGGTGTTCTTGCTCAGGTTCGGCAAGGCGTCGCGCCCGAGCGTACCCAACCAGAAGGCCATCACCGCAACCACGCCGGCCGTGCGCAGGGATGTGCCGATCAGGTCCCGCAGTGCCGGGCGACGACCACGTTTCAGATCCAAGAAAAAGGCCACGAGCGTCTGGATGCCCACGGCCAGGAAGAAAGCCACGCCGTCGTAGGCGAAATGCCGGCGAAACAGCGGCACCGCCGCCCAGACCGTGCCCAGCGCGACCCACCTCCACCACTGCCGCAGTTGCGTGTCGCCAAGATAGATCCAGACGGCCAGAGCCACCAAGGCCGCGGCGCCGACGTCAGGCATGCCACGAAAGGTTGCCAGCCACGTGGTCGGCAGCAACAACGCGACCAGGGCGGCGGTCCAAAACGCGGCTTGTCGACGGCCGCCGACCATTCGCGATCCGACGGCGCCCATCGCCAGGCAGAAGGGAATCTGGTAGACCACCGTGACACCCACCAGATAAGCCAGCCGGGAAGTACCGAATGCCCATAGAAAAGGGAGCAAGGGCAGCGTGTAAAGGTAGTTGTATTCGCACGTCATCGAGATGCCCAACACCTCCCGTCCCTCCTGGAAGGAGTGTTGCAAGGCATGGAATTGATCTCGCGTGCGCAGGTAAAAGGCGGCCCAATCCCAGGAAAAGAACCAGTTCTCGCGAGTAGAGTACGCGGCGATCATGCTGACGCCCAGCAGAATGAAAGCGAGCAACAATAGAGCGTCCAGCAACCGCTCCGGCCGCCACAAGGTCCGGGCAGCGCCGGCGGGGCGCGGAGACGTTTCCGCCGCGGACGTGTTTCTTTCGACAGTCGCGGCCGCCGAGAGCGAAAGAGAAACTTGTGGCGTGTCGGACATCGGATTTCCTTCGATGGTTGTCGGGGTGACGGTTCGTGTCAGGATGGCACCTTGCGCCTACGGCGCACCGGCGGCAACGACGGTCAATTTTTCCAACACGAGCTGGCCGGGCTGATCCGATGGCCCGCTGGCCAGCGGCGTAACGGTCAACATGAGATGTCGCTTGCCACAACCTGCGAACGAGAGGCGGATCTCGTGGCGGCGTATGGGCTGTTCCACAATGGTCTCGGCCAGCGGCGACTGCCGACCCTCACTGTCGATGGCCGACAGACACAGCTTGGCGCCGCGGCAACGGTCGTCCAAGAGCGTCAACACGCCGCGCAATTCGCCCTCCGCGAGAGCAGTTCGGGCGTACAGAAGCTTCAAGTCCGGCACGCTTCCTCCCAAGCGGAACTGATAGCAGCGCCAATAGTAATAGCCGGTCGTCGTTCGCTGCGTCAGGCAGATCCAGTCGGCCTGCCCCGGAGGGCACACCGGGAACGCCGCCGCCATTTTCTCGAATGTCCGCACCGCGACCGGCAACGAGGTCGGCCGCACGCGCTTATACACCCGGACGGTCTGGTTTCCGTCGAGCGAGAAGACCTCCGGCAGCGGCGTGAAATCCGCGGCGATCTCCCAGTTCTTGGCGATCGCCTCGGCCGGCATCTCGACCACCCGTTGCATTTCCGGTGGCAGATGGCGACTCACCGGATCGAGGACCAGCGCGTAATCGGCCTCCAACAGATTCTCGACCGGATACCAATGGCGGGTGTCGTTGACGGGCGTCTCGACCACTTGCAGCTTCGTCTGGGGATACAATTCCGCTTCCGTATGGCGGAGCATGGCGAAGCTGACATAGCCGGCGTTCATTACGAAAATGCGATCTTCGGGCGTGGTGATCTGCCGTAGATAGGCCAACAGGCGGCAGACTTCGCTGCGGTCGGTGCGGTGGTAGGGCGCACAGTTTCGGGGAAACAGGCCGACGGAATCCATCCCCGCCTGCGGCAACCGCGCGAGGATGTTTTCGGGCGCGGCGGGCTGGGTTTCGTTCGGAAGGCTCCAGGCCGCGGCGCGAGCGATGGCAAGCGAAGGCTTGACGGCCGCGGCGAAATTCAGCACCAGCGCCGCCGCGACCGCGGTGGCCAACGGCACGCGCAACCATCGCCGTGGCGCCGTACAGGCCGACCAGAACGCCAGGGCCAGGCCCGGCACGACGAGTAACGACGCGTGCAAGAGGTGGTGCATGAATCCAGCCTGCCTCGGCAAGGCGCACCACACGACCATGCACAACAAGCCGGTCAGGAAGACGAAAGCGATCGGGCCGCGTTGTTTGGCAAACCGCAAGGTGCTGGCGAGGTAACCGACGGCTGCCAACATCAGGACCAGCCAACCGAAGGACTCCGCGTAGAATTCGACGGTCATGCTCACCGGCGCCCTTCCGTACAGAGCCAGGGTGTTTTTGGTGAGGTTGGGTAGCGCATCGCGCCCGAGTGTACAGAGCCAGAAGGCCATCACCGCGACCACGGCCGCGGTGCGCAGGGACTTGCCGATGAGGCCGCGCAGCGCGGGGCGGAAGCCGCGCTTCAGATCCAGGAAAAAGACCAGCAGCGTCTGAACGCCGACGGCCAGGAAAAAAGCCACCCCATCGTAGGCGAAATGCCGGCGAAACAACGGGACCGCCGCCCAGATGGTGCCCAGCGCGACCCACCGCCGCCAATTGCGCAGTTGCGTGTCTCCAAGATAGATCCAGACGGCCAAGGTCACCAGCGCCGCCGCGCCGACGTCAGGGCAACCGCGGAACGTCGCCAACCACGTGGTCGGCACCAACAGTGCTATCAAAGCGGCGGTCCAGAAAGCGGCTTGCCGGCGGCCATCGACCATCCGCGATCCGACGGCGCCCATCGCCAGACAGAACGGAACCTGGTAGACCACGGTAACGCCCACCAGATAAGCCAGCCGAGACGTACCGAAGGCCCACAGAAAGGGGAGCAAGGGCAGCGTGTAGAGAAAGTTGTATTCCTCCCCCATCGAGATGCGCAGCACCTCTCGCCCCTCGCGGAAAGAGTGCTGAAAGGCATGGAACTGCCGCACCGAGCGTTGCCAAAATTCGGTCCAGTCCCAGTAAAAGAAGTAGCTCTCGCGCGTGACGTAGGCGGCGATCATGCTGACGCCCAGCAGAATGAAAGCGAGCAACAATAGAGCGTCCAGCAACCGCGCTGGCCGCCACAGGGGCCGGGCAATGCCGGCAGGGTACACACTCGCCTTGATCGCGGTCCTGTCCGTTTCGGCGGCCGCCGTCGCCGGGAGCGCAGCAACAGGTTCCGACGTGTCGGACATTCGCCTTCCTTCCATGGTTATCGGAGCACCAAGTCTCCCCTCGCCCGCGAGCGGGAGAAATGCGCGCTGGCTCAGTTTGCCAGCATGGTCTGCATGACCGCGTAGCGCTCCAGGTTCTTTTCCACGTGCTCCCGCAAGGCCTCTTGCCAGCCGGGCATGGGTGTGCCCAGCGCATGGGCCAGCTTCGTCGTGTCCAGGTCGCTGTGCCGCGGCCGCAAGGCGGCGCCCGGCATGTCATCGATGCTCACCGGGCGGATCTCGCGGTCGATCGCCAACTGCGCGAAGGCCGCGCGGAGGATGGCATGCCAGGTGGTTGTTCCCGCGCACACGGCGTTGTAAAGCCCCGCCGGGGGACGCACCCGCATGATCTGCTCGATCAACTGGGCAAGCGCCTCGATGGTGGTCATGCTGATCTTCAGGTCGTCGACGATTTGCAGAAAAGGTTTCTCCGCCGCCAGCGCGATCATCCGCTTCAGGAAGTTGCCCTTCTCCTCGTCATAGGAAATCAGGCCCGAGGTCCGCAGAATATAATAATCGCGCAGGCCGCTCTGGAACATGAACTCGTCGGCGAGCAGTTTATGGGTGCCGTAATAGCTCAACGGGCGGCCAAGATCGTCTTCGTTGTAGTTGCCTTTAATCCCGTCAAAGACGAAATCGCTGGAGAAATGGAAGAGCGTGGGCCGGCGGATCGCCGGGATCGCGCTCACCGCCTGGGCCACGTACATGGGGCCCAGGCCGTTGACGAGGTAGGATTGCCGCGGCTGTTTCTCGCAGCGATCGACGTTGAGAAAACCGGCACAATTGATAATCACGTCCGCCGCCGCCGCCTCCAGCGCCCGGGCCAGCGTCTGCGGCGCCGTGACATCGGCGGCCGCTTTCGCCAACGGCACGACGGTGTGGGACTGGGCAAGCATCCGGCTGAGCCCGCGGCCCAGGAGGCCTCCGGCGCCCAGGATGGCGATTCTGCAAGGCGCTGACGCCGCTTTGTTTTCTTCTTTCATCCTTCCTCCTTCAACCTTTCTTTCACATCCACTTCAATTGTTTCAGCGCTTCGACGTTAACGGAGTCTTCGTTCCGATCGCGCTGCACCCAAAGGCTTAGGTCGGCGGCCAGGGCATTGAGCATGCACAGGGTGACGAAATGCCGGAACTCGTCCAGCGACAACTCGACGTAGCCGAGTTTCGTCAGCGTCCAGCAGGCGTGTTTGATATGGAGGCGGAAAGTGCTCTGGAAGCCGCGAAAGTGCTTGGGGTCGAGTCTCTGGCTTCCCTGGTCCAGGCAGAGTCCCACTTGCTGGTCGAGGACGGGCCGTACCTCCTCGACGAGGGACTTGATATCGAGCACGTAGGACAAAGGAGTCCGGGCGTAGAGGGTATTGTTGAAATCCGGCAAACCCAACAGTCCCCGCTTTTCCAGGATTTCCGTCGACACGTTGCTGCGCAGATCCACCCTTCGCACCGAGCAATGCTCGTAGCGGTGCAGCGTCTTCAGTATGGCGCCCAACAGCAGCGCCGCCGAACTGATCGTCGTATCGACGATATCGTGATATCCCCGCACCTTGTAGGGGCCCAAGAACTCGTTGGTGGCCATCAGATCGACCAGCACGCGGGTAAAATACTTCTTGTAATTGGCGTAATTGTGGTAGTGTTGCACCTGGGAGAGGGTGGAATAGACGAAACGCCGGCCCGCACAGATGACCTCGCGGCCGAAACTCATGTCCTCGCAGGTGTGCGCCGTGTAGCGATGCTCGAGGAAGAAATCGCGTCGCACCAGATGATTCGTGTCGTCGACGTGGACGGTCCGTTCGCGGGTGGTCCTGCCCGCCAAGGCAAAGGCGAGGCGGCCGAAAAGCCGATTCCCAAACAGGTTCACGCCCAGTTTGTAGCGGTTGGCGGTGAGAAAGTTCAGCGCCAGGTAGCGCGCATAGGCCTCGGCCCCCTCGTCGTAGGACTGGGGCGTCGAGTAACTCACGGCCGCAAACTGCTTCAGGTGCCGCAGCCCCAGCTCGATCCACTGCGGATCTTCGAAGCTGCAGTCGCAGACGGTAAAGAGCAGGAAGTCGCCGGTGGCGTTTTCGGCCCCCAGATTGCGGGCATAATCGTGGCGAAACTCCGCCTTGGGGATCTGCACGATCGTGGCGCCGTGCCGCTGGAGCAAGGCCACGCTCTGGTCGCTCGAACCGGAATCCACGGCCACGATTTCCAGGTTGCGATGCGACTGCTGCCGGAGCGAATCCAACAGCCGCTCCAGGCCGTCGGCAATGCCGTTGTAGACGGGAATAATCACCGACACCTTCATGCCGGCCACGTCTTCCGGCGGCGTCTTGGCGAGCTTTTGCCAGGCTTGGAAGGTGGGAATCGCCGTGGTGAGCAACCGGCCGCACAGGGCGTTCAGACCCAAACGCCGCAGCGTTTCCGCCAGTACGCAGCGATAGCCGTACCTTTGCAGGAATACCCGCAGCCGCCAGTACACTGCGGTCAGGCGATGCCGGATCTCCCTCATGGACGGACTCTCTGATTGATCGGGGCTGGCTTTGCCGGGCCTGGCGGCAAGAAGATATCCATGGCACACCATGCTCGGAACGGGGCATGAAAGCGGCGCCATTCTAACGACCGCCGGCCAAGGTCACAATAGAACATTGAGGTTGACAGCGCACCCCGCCTGCCAGTACCATCGCCGCAACTCGGTTGGGCCCGGATCGGCCGATCCTCAAGGGATCGCGGCAAAGGCGAACGACGGGAGGAAATGCTCCGTTGACGAATTATCTAAGCAGCGTCTGGCGGCTGCGTTATTTCTGGCTGGCGCTGGTCCGCATCGACTTGCGGAACCGCTATCGCCGTTCCATGATCGGCATGGGTTGGTCGCTCTTGCACCCCATCGCCATGACCGTAGTCATCTGCACCGTCTTCAGCCAACTATTCAACGCCGACATCCGCAGCTATGGCCCCTTCCTGCTGGCCGGCCTGACCACCTGGAACTTCCTCAACGCCGTGATGAATCAGGGCTGCCAGAGCATCTTCCAGAGCGAGTCCTATATCCGCCAGCATCCCGCGCCGCTGGCGATTTACCCCTTGCGGGTGACGCTGGGAGCGAGCGTCCACCTGGTCCTGGGATTGCTCATCGTAATTGTCCTGTCCTGGTGCATGCATGGCCTGGGCAACCTGGCCACCCTGCCCGCCGTGCTGCCGGCCATCGCGCTGCTGTTCGTGCTGGGCTGGTCGATGGCTATCATCATGGGCATCGTCAACGTCCTCTTCCAGGACACCCAGCACCTGACCGAAGTGGCCTTGCAGGTCCTCTTCTACCTGACGCCGATCATGTATCCGCCCGACATGTTGCAGTCGCGCCGCGTGGGCTGGATCATCCACGCAAATCCGCTCGCCTCGTTCCTGGAACTGGTCCGCAAGCCGATCATCGAGGGACAATGGCCATCGCTCGCCGCCTACACCGTGGCCGGCGGCAGCGCGCTGTTGGCCGCCGCGGCCGCCGCGCTGTTGCTCGCACGCATCGAACGCCGCATCGTGTTTTATCTGTAGAAGAGTATTTCCAGCAATAAGGGCGCGCCGGTGAATCTAATCGAACTGGAGGATGTCGGCCTGGTCTTTCACGTGCGGCGCCACGGACGGATCAGCCTGAAGGAATATCTGGTCCGCGGCCTTTTCCGCCGCCGCAAGGAGAATTCCTTCGAGGTCGATGCCCTGCAGCAGATCAACTTGCGGATCCGCGAAGGCGAGCGCGTGGGGATCATCGGCGCCAACGGCGCGGGCAAGAGCACCCTGCTGAAATTGCTGGCCGGCATCTATCCCCCCAGCACCGGCCGCCGCGAGGTCTACGGACACATCAGCTCGCTATTCGAGCTTTCCCTCGGTTTCGAGCTCGACGCCAGCGGCTGGGACAACATCATGTACCGCGGCTACTTGCAGGGGGAGACCCCCCGTTCGATCCGCGCCAAGATGCAGGCCATCGCCGACTTCAGCGAGTTGGGCAAGTTCCTCGACATGCCCATCCGCTATTACTCGGCCGGCATGCTCGTCCGCCTGGCCTTCTCCATTGCCACGGCCATCGAGCCGGAAATCCTCTTGCTCGACGAGGTGTTGAATGCCGGCGACGCCGCCTTCCAGGCCAAGGCCCGCGAACGCATGCGGGGCCTGATCTCCTCCGCCCGGGTGGTGATCCTCGTCAGCCACGACCTGACGTCGCTCCAACAGCTCTGCGATCGCGTGGTGTGGCTGGATCACGGCCGCATCCACCGGGAGGGCCCGGCGGCCGAGTTGATCGCCGCCTATAAACAGGGACCATCGCGGCAATTGCAGGCGGCTTGATTGTATCAGTGCGACCGAAGGGGACAGTCCCATTTTCGTGGCCTCCTGCCACAAAAATTGGGACAGTCCCCGGAAAAACGCCTTGACCGCATAGTGGGGAATCGCTATGGTCTGGCCACTCTCAACCGGGGACCCCCTGCACGACTGGCGACAACATCATGAAGATCCTGGAAATTCGCTCCCTGGCCATCCCCGAGATCAAGGTGGTCCGCTTTGCCCGCTTCCACGACGACCGGGGCTACTTTACCGAACTCTTCCGCCGCAGCGACTTCAACGGCCGCGACGATCTGGCCTTCTTGCGGGGCACGCAGTTCGTCCAGACCAACGAGAGCCATTCCCATCGCGGCACGGTCCGCGGCCTGCATTTCCAATGGAACCCTTTCATGGGCAAACTGGTGCGGACCGTGGCTGGACACATGCTGGACTTCGTGCTCGACATCCGCAAGGGCTCGCCCTCGTTCGGCAAGATCATCGCCCACGACATGCCCTGTACGGTGGAACAGACCTATGGCGAGTGGATCTGGGTGCCGCCCGGCTTCGCCCACGGCAACTTGTTTCTCACCGCCACGACCATCGAGTATCTCTGTTCCGGCGAGTACAGCCCGGGCTGCGAGGCCGGCATTTCCCCGTTGGCGGCAGACCTGGACTGGTCGCAATGCGATCCGCAGTGCAAAACCCTCCGCGACCAGGCCATCGCCGGCCCGCTGCTGATTTCCGACAAAGACCGCCAAGGTCTGACCCTGACGCAATGGAGTGCCGACCCGCGGTCGGATAAGGTTCTCTACGGCTCATGTTGAACCCCCTTCTTTTTTTCGTGCAACGAATCTTCATGGAGGAAGATGACCATGCGCATCCTGGTGGCGGGCGGCGGCGGCTATATCGGCTCGGTGTTGGTTCCTCTGCTCCTCGATCACGGCTACGAGGTCGACGTTCTCGACCTGCTCTGGTTTGGTAATCATCTGCCGTCCGAAGCCAAGGTCGTCAAACGCGAATTGTTCGATTGCTGCGAGGACGACTTCGCCGGCTACGACCAGATCGTCTTCCTCGCCGGGCTGTCGAACGATCCCATGGCCGAGTTCAGTCCCTCGATGAATTTCGTCCATAACGGGGCGCTGCCCTCGTATTTGGCCTACACGGCGAAGAAGGCCGGCGTACAACGGTTCATCTACGCCTCCTCCTGCTCGGTCTACGGCTATACGGTCGACGAACTGTACGATGAGAATTGCCCGGTCACCTGCGCCTATCCCTACGGCATCTCCAAGCTTCAGGGCGAACGCGGCGTGTTGCAACTCCAGGACGACCATTTCTCCACGATTGCCCTGCGGCAGGGGACGGTTTCCGGCCACAGCCCGCGGATGCGTTTCGATCTGATCGTCAACACGATGTTCAAGAGCGCCATCAGCAGCGGCGCGATCACGATCAACAATCCCTCGATTTGGCGGCCGATTCTCGACGTCCGCGACACTTCGATGGCCTTTCTCCGCGCCGTCCAGGCCACGCCCTCCATCAGCGGCGTTTTCAACGTCGCCTCGGGCAACTTCACCGTCGGCCAGATCGGCGACATGGTCAAGGACGAGGTGGAAAACCTGCTGGGCGAAAAGATCAAGCTGGCGGTGAAGAACCAGCAGGACTTCCGCAACTACAAGGTCACCTGCGATCGCGCCCGCATGATGCTCGGCTTCTCGCCGAAGTATTCCATCGCCGACATCATCGACAGCCTGTACCGTCACCTCGACGAGTACGGCGATTTTTCCGCCGACGAGTTCTACAACATCAAGGTGTTCCAGAACCAGTTCGGCGCCCGGCTGCGCATCGCCGCGTAACATCCGGAGGAATTACCGGGTTTGCCACGAGGGGCCGTTGCAATCGAAGCCTGAAGCGCAAGCGAGGGGCCGCCGCTCCGAGAGCCTCGCTTGCGCTTCGGGCTTCCGTGGTTGCGCCGGGTGCCGCGGCTGGCTTGTCCAGCAGTGCGGTGACATGGCATGGCGGGAACCTGGGGACTGTCCCGATTTTTGTGGCAGGAGGCCACGAAAATGGGACTGTCCCCCTCGGCCGCACCTCTTGTCAACCAACAAGTCTGGATGGCACAACGGGTTGGCGGAAAAGGGGTTAGGCGTGTTTTTGTGTGAGGCGGCGCGGCCTGCCGTGTTGCTCAACAAAGGTCGATTTTTCCGGGTTGGGCACCCCCGCCATCGCCCCCTTTTCTGCTGGGCGTCGTTGGCTCGGCCGGCATTCTTGCCCGGGATTTTGGCGGAAGGCCGCTTCCGGAGACCGTTCCGCTGGTGAATTTCCAAACAACTGGGCCACTGTCCATCAACGCCCGGCGCGCCGGCAACGGCGCTAAGGATCGCCCGAATAATAACCTCCGGACTTGGGCGGAAGGACCGGTCCCCCGTAGGTCAGGCTGTGCCTGACAGTCCGGGGTGTCAGGCACAGCCTGACCTACGATTTGCGGATGTTGTTTTTCTGCCGATCCTAAGCGTCGGACGGGGGGTTACTCCGGGCATCATCGTACCGCGGCGCGCGGCCGAATAACAAGCGCAAGAAGCGAGCCACGCGATTATTGGCGTAAGCCGCGTCGGCTTTCAACGGCTGCTGGCAGAAATCGGCATGCCCGACTTGAACAAGCGCCAATGACTTGCTATGGTATACGTCTGTTCATGTAGTGTGCGGATCGCCATCTTCCCACTAGGGCGGGTCGAAGAACATGACTCAAGTGATTCTTGTGGAGAGAAAATCAGCGGTGCTCACGCCCTCCAGCTTGGCCTGCCTGGCACACGTTCCCACGGTCAACCTGACGGCCGGCTGCGCTCACGAGTGCTGCTACTGTTACGCCCGCGGCTACCTGACGCACCCTGGCGAAGGCAAGGTAACATTGTACACGAATACGCTCGCCAAGCTGCGGGAGGAACTGCGCCGCAAACGCAAGAAGCC
>CAYYBU010000011.1:0-14919 GCA_964469945.1 uncultured Planctomycetaceae bacterium | reverse complement strand
CGTCGCGAGGACGTCTACATTCTCAACATTCTCCGCTGCCGGCCGCCGGACAATCGCACGCCGCTGCCGGCTGAGGCGGTTAACTGCCGCGAGTACCTCGACGCGCAATTGGCCATCATTCAGCCCGAATTCATTTGCTGTCTCGGCGCCTGTGCGGCGCAGAACCTGCTGGACACCGACACGCCCATCGGCAAGTTGCGGGGGCGGTTCCACGATTTCCACGGTGTTCAGGTCCTCTGCACTTACCACCCGGCCTATCTGCTCCGCAATCCGCCGGCCAAGCGGCAAGTGTGGGAGGATATTCAAATCCTCATGGCCGCGATGGGGATTGTTGGGAAGTAAGGAAATAAGGGCAAGACCGAATCGCTGTTGCCGTGGCCGCGGGCAATGGCTAGAATCGCCCACCTTCCCTGGCGCCCAGCGCATGAATCCCCCCAATCCTGCATGGTCGGTGGTGCAATGAAAAAATTCCTTTATATATTGATCCCGCTGGCCTTCGCTTCGCCGATCTTTTCGACCGCGCCGTTGCGGGCGCAAATTCGCGAGACGGCCACGGTCGACGCCGCCGGCGATGTCCTGAACGAGATCATGACGATTCCGGCATCGAAGATCCCGGCCTGGTTATTGGCTGACGCCCAGGGCATCGCCATCATGCCGAGCCTGGTCAAAGGCGGTTTCATCGTCGGCGTTCGCCACGGTCATGGCGTGGTGGTGGTCCGCGATGAGGCCGGTCACTGGCAACCGCCGGTGTTCGTGACCATCACCGGCGGCAGCGTCGGCTGGCAGGTCGGCCTTCAGGCCACCGACGTTATCCTAGTCTTCAAGACGCGCCGCAGTGTGCAGGGGCTCATGTCGGGCAAATTCACCCTCGGCGCCGACGTGGCCGCCGCCGCCGGGCCCGTGGGACGCCAAGCCGAGGCCGCCACCGATAGCACGCTGCGGGCGGAGATCCTTTCCTACTCGCGCAGCCGCGGCCTGTTTGCCGGCGTCTCGCTGGACGGCTCCGTGTTGCAGATCGACAACATCGCCAACGCGCAATTCTATGGCGGCATGGGCGCCGTCCCGCCCGCGCTCGCGCCGGGACAAGCCATGGTGGTGCCGCCCGCGGCGGTCAAGTTGTTGGAGGTGATCGGGCGTTACACGGCCCCGCCGCCCGGCGTCAAGGCGGTGACCACGGTTCCGGGCAATGCCGTTGCCGGGGCCAGTGCTCAAGCCGCCCCGCTGCCGACCAATGCGGTCGTGGTCCAGGCCGCCCATCCGGCGGCCGCAGCGGAGCAGGCGCGGCAAGACCTGGCCGATTCCGGGCTGCGTCTGATGGGCCTGCTGGACGGCAGTTGGAAAACCTACCTGGCGCTGCCCGGCGAAGTCTACGTGGGGGACCGCCCGCCCAACCCGGCAGCACTGCGGAAAGTGCTGGACCGTTTCGACTCGGTATCCAAAGACCCGCGCTATCTGAATCTTTCGCAGCGCGAGGAGTTTCAGAATACGCACCAGTCGCTGCGCAAGTATCTGGCCATCCAGTCCGCGCCGTCGCCGGCCACCACCGCCCTGCCGCCGCAAAGTCCGCTCCGCTAAGGACCGGCAAGAACGTATCCGGCACACTCCGTGTGCCGCCGGGCCAACGGCACACGGAGTGTGCCGGATACAGTGATTACTTGGCCTTCTTGAAGAACCGCTGGTAGTCGATGCTCAGCTTCCGCAGCTTGTAGCGGACCATCCGCGGCGTGATGCCCAAGTGCCGGGCGGCGGCCGCCACGTTGCCGTGCGTGGTCTTCAGGGCATCCATGAGCATGTCCTTCTCCACGATGCCGACGCGTGCGCGGAGCGAGCCCTGGTTGGCGGTCTCGGCCAGTTCCGGCAGTTGCAGCGATGGCGGCAAGGTGTGGCCGTGAATGGTTCCCTCGGTGCTCAGCAGCACGGCGTGCTCGATGCAGTTCTCCAACTCGCGGACATTGCCCGGCCAATGGTAGGCCAGCATCATGTTGATGGCGTGGGTGCTGATGCGGCGGACCTCTTTGCCCATCTTCTTGGCGTACTTGGCCACCAGGTGGTCGGCCAGGAGGAGAATGTCGTCGCGGCGTTGCCGCAGCGGCGGCAAAGTGATGGGGAAGACATTGATGCGGTAGTAAAGGTCCTGGCGGAACGTGCCCGCCTCGACCGCCGCCTCCAGGTCGCGGTTGGTGGCCGCGACCACGCGGATGTCGGCCTTGAAGGTCTTGTTGCTTCCCACGCGCTCGAACTCGCGTTCTTGTAGCACGCGGAGCAGTTTGACTTGGATGGCGGGCGAGAAGTCGCCGATCTCGTCGAGAAACAGCGTGCCTCCCTCGGCCTCCTCGATGCGCCCGGTGCGGCCGTACAAGGCGCCGGTGAAGGCGCCCTTCTCGTGGCCGAAAAGTTCGCTTTCCAGCAGGTTCTCGTTCAATGCCGCGCAGTTGACTTTGACCAGCGGTTGATGCGCCCGCGGGCTGCTATAATGAATGGCCGAGGCCACCAGTTCCTTGCCCGTCCCCGACTCGCCGCGGATCAGCACGGTGGTGGCGGTCTGCGCCACCTGGTGGATGCGCAGGTAGACGCTGCGCATGATGTGGGAGTTGCCGATGATGTTCTCCGGCCGGAAGCGTTCCTCCAAGGCGTTCCGCAGCCGCAGGTTCTCCTCCGTCATCTTCTCCTGTTGGGCCGCTTCCGTGCGCCGGGCGTTGACGTCGAAGGCGATCATGCTGGCGACAATCTCCAACAGCCGCGACTGCTCCTGCAGCAGTTCCACTTCCTGCGGCGGTAAATCCACCGACAGCGTGCCCACGATCTCGCTCTCCAACATGATGGGGACGCAAAGGAAGCTGAAGTCGTCGTCTTCCAGGATCGGACGCTGGTGAATGCGATTGGTGAAGCGGGGTTCCTTGGAAACGCAAGGGACCAGTGCCGGCCGCCCCGACTGCAAGACGGCGCCGATGACCCCTTCGCCGCGCTGGTAACGCAGCCCGCGCCGCTGCTCGGCGGGCACATCCCGGGCGACTTCCACGCTCAACTCGTCGCCGCCGGGCGACAACAGCATCACGGTGCCGCGGAGCATCCCCAGTTTTTTCTCCAACTCGTCCAGCACGGCCGTCAGCAGCTCACGTTGCCCAGAACGGCTGGTCAGCAGCCGGCTGATCGAGACCAAGACATCCATCTCTTGGGCATGGCGATCCGGCGATCCGGAGTAAGTCGCATAAGCTTCAATCATCATGATTTTCCACGTATTCTCTCGCGGATCTACAATTCCGAGCGAAGTATGGGTCATATTTGGCACGCATGCCCATCCGCAAGGCAGATAGTGCCATAGCTGTAGGCAAAAATACCAAGATTCGACCAGTAATTCTTCGATTCGTAACCCCACGCAAAAATCGGACCAACAGTACAGTCGCGGAGTCATTCTGACAAACGGCAGTTACGATCTTGACAGGGAAGTCGTACCCCGTTACCATCCCCCCCGGAACCGTTCCTGTTCTCTTCTCTCTTCTCGTCACATGGGTTGTCGCCCCTGGTGCGGCACGTCGCGTGCCGCAGCTACCCCCCACGTTGGGAACACCACCGCATGGGCTTCACTAAATCTGCCATCCTTGGGGTGGTCTGGTGCCTTAGCGCGGTAGGCCAGGCAGCGGCTCAGACCGCTGCGTCGGACCCGGCTTTCTACGTCGGTGGCAATGCGGCACAAGACGGCGTGACCCGCCTGCCGCCGGCCGTCTATCCGGCCGAGTACCAGGAACCCATACCCAATGCCAACGGCGCCCCCGCTGCAACGCCGGAACTGCCCAGCGCGCCGCCGCCGCCGGGCCAAACTGGCAACGCCAGCCCCGGCCAGCAGGGCGAGAAAAAGGAGGACGACGCGGAGAAGAAAGACGACGGGGCAACGGCCGAGCCTCAATCCTTCAACTTCCACGCGCAAGCCACCACGGTGGCCCAGGGCGACCTCCCTTTTTCAGCTAAATACTCCGGCCCCAACAGCCTCAACAGCGCGGGCGAGCGTCAGGAAACACTCACGGCGGACTTATTTGCCGGCGTGCGGCTATGGAGCGGCGCCGAGATGCACGTAGACGCCTTGATGTGGCAGGGCTTCGGCCTGAGCCAAACCTTTGGCATCGAGGCATTTCCCAGCGCCGACGCCTACAAAGCCGGCACCGAGATTCCCGACTTCATGGTCGCACACTTGATGATTCGTCAAACATTCGGCCTGGGCGGGGAGCAGGAGGACGTGCCCGACGGCCAACTCACGCTGGCGGGCAAACAGGACATTTCGCGGCTGACCTTTACCGTCGGCCGCTTCACGCCCACGGACATATTCGATAACAACGCCTACGCGCACGACGCGCACACGCAGTTCATGAATTGGGCGGCCTGTAGCAACCTGACGTGGGACTACCCGTCCGATAGCGTCGGGTACACGACGGGAATTTCCGCGGAATTGAATCAGCCGCAGTGGACTTTACGTTATGGATTCTTCCAGATGCCCGGCGTTGAGAACGGTTTCACTGCCGACGATCGGGTATTCGTATGGCCGGCCGGCGGTTCCGGCGGCGACTTTTGGAAATCCTGGGGAATGATGACGGAACTCGAACGCCGCTGGAAACTCGGCGATCATCCGGGGGCGATTCGCTTTATGGTGTGGCTCGACGAGGCGGACTTCGCCAGTTTCGCAGTGGCGACTGCGCTGCTGCGGGCCAATCCCCCGCCCCTGGACGCCCCCGCGGGGGCGTCGTCCACAGTCCCCGCCGCCGCCTTCGCCTACCGTTACAAATACGGCTTTGGGCTGAACTGGGAGCAGGAGCTTGCGAAGAACGTCGGCATGTTTTCGCGGCTGGGCTGCAACGACGGGCATGAAGTGGCCTGGACCTACACCGATGCCAACTGGTCGGCGTCGCTGGGCGTGGCCGTCAAAGGCGCGGCCTGGCGCCGGCCCAACGACACCGTCGGCATGGTCGGCATCCTCAGCGGCGCTTCGCGAGACCAACGAGAATTCCTGGAGGCAGGCGGTACGGGCATACTCAACGGCGACGGCAACTTGACCTACAGCCCGGAAAAAGTCCTGGAATCCTATTACGATTTTCCCATCGGGAAAACCGCTCACTTCGCCCTCGACTACCAGTTCGTTGGCGACCCCGCGTTCAACGCCGACCGGGGCCCCGTATCGATTTTCGGGGTGAGACTCCATTGGGAGGATTAATTCTACTGCGCAAGGTTCGCGGAAAATGGGGACTGGCTCCGTGGCACAAGCCGGTGTGGCCTAAGCAGAAACGTTGCCGCCACGGTGCCTGTCCCCTTTTTCCGCAGGCGTTACCCCGAGGCCCCGTCGCAAAAGGGGACAGGCACCGTCGCCAGCGACGCTGTCCCGCGGGGGCAGCCTGTTTGAGGCGACGGAGCCAGTCCCCTTTTCCGACTGCCGAACTTGCGCAGTAGGATTAACGACAGGCATCCGACCTAGGTGAACGCCCGCTTGTCCGCCTGCTTCCGGCGGCAAATAATTCGGGCAGTGCCCGACCGATTGCGAGCGGCTGTCGGCGGGACCTCAGCTTTTCCCCTGCCAAGGAGCCGACGATGAAAACCCGGCGCAACGCCCACGACCCCCACACCGTGGTCACCTGCTATCGCGTTTTCGACAAGTTCTTTCCCACCTGCGGCCTGTTGGACTACTCGGAAGGCATCTACCACGACGACCCCGACACGCCTTACGAAGTCGCTCAGCAGAACCAGATCAACTACGTGCTCGATGAAGTGCAGTGCGGCCGTGGGACGCGGATCCTGGAAGTGGGCTGCGGCAACGGCACCGTGCTGGAAGAGGTCCGCCGCCGCGAGGCCATCGGCGTCGGCATCACCATCTCACCGGAACAGGTCGCACTGTGCCGGCAGCGCGGCCTGGACGCCCGGCTGCTCAACTACAAGGACCTCGGCGAGCAGTGGAGCGGCCGTTTCGACGCCGTGGTGGCCAACGGTCCACTGGAACATTTCGTGCAGCCGGCGGAGGCGGAGCAAAACCAGAGCGATGCCATTTACGCCCGCTTCTTCCGCATCGCGCACGGCGCGATCGATGCCAACTCGCCGATCCGCCGGCTGATCAATACCACGATCCATTTTGTGCGGCCGCCGCGTCCGGCCGATTTGCTCAAGAGCCCCTTGAGCTTTGCCCGCAACTCGGATGCGTTTCATTACGCCTGGCTGGCACGGAGTTTTGGCGGCTGGTATCCGTGTCTGGGGCAACTGGAGCATTGCGCCGGCGACCGTTTTGGGCTCATCCACGAGGTGGACGGCACCAACGATTATCGCCTCACCTCGGAAGAATGGCTGCGGCGCATGCGGCGGACGCTGCACACGACCCTGGGCGCGAAGATCCTCTCCAAGGCACTGCCCACCATGTTGGGTCATCCCAAACAGTTCGCCACCATGATCTGGTGCATGTTGGTCAGCGAGTCGTGGAACTGGCAGTTCCGCGGTCCCGACCCGCCCACCAGGTTGTTGCGGCAGACGTGGGCGTACCAGTAACCGTAGGTCAGGCTGTGCCTGACCGGTCGGCGGCGTCAGGCACAGCCTGACCTACGACTGGAACAGCTTCGCATCCCACGACCACCCTCCCGTTTCCCCACCGAATCCGGTATAATTGGGGGATCCTGAAAGAAGCCCGTGGGCATCACCAAGGGGGAGGTGGGCATGGAAATCCGCTGTCATTGCCAGGTCTGTGGCGCCGAGTTCGTCGTGGGCCGCGAGTTTGCCGGCGGCACGGTGCGATGCGTGCAATGCGGTGACCTGCTGAAGGTCCCGCCGCCCCAACCGCCGAAGATTCCGTCGCAACAGCATCTTCCGCCGCTTCCTCCGCCCCCGCCGCCACCTCCCCCGCCGCCGCCGCTGTCCGAGGAAGAACCGTTGGCCCAACTCATTGGTCTGCCGACGGGCCGATCGCTTTCCGGGGCGGTCAAACCACGTCATGCCAAGGCGAAAAACGCCGGCGGCGTGGTCTGGTATCTGGCCCTGCTGGCCGCAGCCGCCTTCGTAACCGCGATTTGCCTCGTGGCCACGCTCGTGTGGCCAGCGCGGAAAGCCAGTTCGCCGCAGACGACGACCATGTCGGCGAACAGCCCCGGCGTCCTGGTGCTGGAGTTGCCGATCGACCAGCGGATGGAAGTGAATGTGTGTGTCGACGAACAGCGAAGGGATCTGCCGCGCGCCGGGGCCATCCAGTTCGCACTGCCCCCCGGCAATCACGTGTTGACGATGACGCGCAATGGCCAGCGAATCGAATATTCCCTCTCCCTGAAGGCCGGTGAGACGATTTCCTATTCACCGCAGTGGCCGCTGGAGAACCTGTCGGCCGCGTCGCTTTCGCCGCCGGGGGCCGCCGGCGGCCCCGGCGAAGCGGTGGCGGAGGGGAGCCTTGCCGGCGCCGAGCCGCCGCCCGACATGCCCAGTGCGGCAGAGCCGGCGCAGCCCGCGGACGATGCCTTGCCATCGCCACCAGAACCGGGCGTCGCCGCGCACTCCGAGCCGGAGCCGGTCGCCGCCGTGTCGCCGCGGCCGCAGGGAATGCCCGCGGAGGAATTCCTCAAGCAGAATGGGCTGGCGAAATTCGGCGACTTTTGGGTGGTCGAGGTGGAAAAGCGTTTTGGCGACGACCTAAGCCGGCTCGCCGCGTTGCGACGCGACCTGGCCAAGAAGCGCAAAGTGGCCAAGGCCGCCCAACAGCAGCACGCGGGGACGAAGGAGTCCTATGCGGCGGCCTTGTCGGCCGTCAATCGCGCGGGCGAGGCGCTGACGGACAAGGTCGTCAAATTGCGGCGGCAATACGATCGCGCCCGGGCCCAGTACGCCGCCTTGGCCGCGGCGCCGGCGATCCGGCAGGCCGTCAGCGAGTTCAACCGTACCGCCGACAAGCCGGTGTCGCTCGGTCCCACCGACTTGTTCCGCGGTTTCGAGGGGAAACTCCAGGACCTGGAAGCCATGGCCCACGAGATCGCCGACCGCGTGCCGATCCATCAGGTCGGCAAACTCTGGTTGGTGGCGGTCGAGTTCAACGGCGAGAAGACCCTGGACATGGCCATCGACACGGGGGCGGAAGTGCTTTGTCTGCCGTGGAACTTCGCCGTCGACGCCGGACTGGATCCCCAGCACGGCAAACCGCAACCCATGACGATGGCCGACGGCACGACGCGCGTCGCCGCGAAGGTGACGGCCACCCTGCGCGTGGGCCAATTCACGGCCCGCGACGTGGACTGCGTGGTGATGCCGCCACAGGCGGGCGACGTTACGCCGCTGCTCGGTCAGACCTTTTTAAGCCGCTGCAATTTTCGCATCGACGCCGACGACAAGGTGTTGTTGATCTCCGCAGCCGGGGCGGCCTCGGAGCCGCGGGCGAGGAAACGGTAGCAGGCTTACTTGGCTTGCAGGAGGTACAGCCCGGCGCCATGCACGGGGATCGGCGGCGCGAACGTCCCCTGCACCTCGTCCAGAGCCGATTTCTTCCACAAGTCGCGGACGCGGCACGCGCCGTGGAACCCCAGTTCAGCCAGCGACACGGCGACCGCCTCGCCCGCTCGATTCTTGGCGGGTTCCTGGGTGAACACGAGAAATTCCACCGTGGCTCCCGTCGGCTGGCTGACACCGCCTTTGTCCAGCCCGGCCCGGGCCGTGAAGCGGCTGTAGCCCTTGGGCAGGCCGTACTCGATCACCGAAGCGGCGTGCGTGCCGATGCCATAGGCGACCTTGTGGCCGTTGACGATCAGGTCGCCGCCGCTGACGCTGCGGTTCACCGCCACCTGTCCCCATCCACAGACGGCCGAAGTCCAGGTCAAGTCGGTCAGCCGTTTCTCCCCCTGGGGACCGACCAGCCGCGGTTCCATCCAGTCGGCATGGTCGGCGGTGAAATCATCGCCGCCGATGGTAACGACCAGATACAACTTCTTGGCGTCCGCGATGTCGATATCGATATCCACGGCCTGACCGGGCGTGTTTCGCGTCACCAGCGGACTCTTGAAGGCCGCGCGGCTGCGATCGATGGTTTCATCGCCGGCGTTGAAAAGCGCCAGGTACCGGCCCCCGCCGGGCGCGTCGGCCACCCAGGCGATCTGCTCGCCCTTGTGGAACAACTGTCGATTGCCGCTGCTGTGCTGATTGACGGCGAGCACTTCATCGTTGCTGAGCAGCGATTCGGTGAAGGCGTCGTTTTCGGGCAGGTTGCCGCCGAACATCAGCGGGGAGCGGGCGATGGCCCACAGCGACATCAAGGTGATCTGTTCGTCCTTGGTGAAGCGCGTCCAGCGGGCCCGACCGTCGTCACTGCGTTGCGCGATCTTTCCCAAGGGGATCATGTCGGCATCGGGCCAGTGTCCCGGGCCGCGCCACGGCGTCCAGGCGTTCAGGCGGGCGAATTGCGGCTTCAAGTGTTGCCAACCATCCCAGAAATCGCCCGAGACCCGCCACATGTTTGCATTGCGCGAGATGTGCGCGCCTCGGTCCACGGGGGTGTCGCCAGGTGACGTGCTGAAGATGATCGGTCGCCCGCATTGGTCGAGGGCCTTGCGAATGGCTGCAATCTCGCCGTCACTGTAAGGAGCGCTGAGGTCGTCCACCTTGACGAAGTCCACGCCCCACGAGGCATAGAGCCGATAGAGCGCGTTGTAATAGGCCTGCCCGGCCGCTTTCGCGGCATCGACGCCATACATGTCCGAGCACCAGGGACAGACGCTGTTCGTATTGGCCGCATCGGCGGCCGTGAACGAGGTGCCTTCGATGGGCGTCTTGGCAGCGACCGCTTGCCGCGGAATACCGCGCATGACGTGGATGCCGAACTTGAGCCCCAGGGCGTGCAGATCGTCGGCCAGCGCCTTGAAACCCTTGCCGCCGGCAGCCGAGGGGAAGCGATTCGCGGCCGGCAACAAACGACCGAAGCGGTCCATTTCCAGCTTGGCGGCAACACGATTGCCCAGGTTGTAAGATGTCGCAGCGGGATCGTACCAGCGATAATCGACCACCACGTACTGCCAGCCGTGCGGCAGCAGGTGCTCCTTCAGGTACTTGGCATTGGCGCGAACTTCGGCCTCGGTGACGCTGTCGCCAAAATTGTCGTAGCTGTTCCAACCCATGGGCGGCGTCGCCGCCCACTGCCAATAGGCCGGCTCCGCACTCCATGCCAAAGGTGCCGCGAACCATCCACAACACAACCCCAGGACCATCATCCATCGCGTACAGTGCTTGCTCATTGTTGTTCCTCGTCGGATATGCTTTGGCCAATACCAATGCTTTCTATATTAGCAAGGCGGCGCGTCACTTTCCAGTCGAGAACGTTCGCCGCCCATAGCCTGCTCGATCTGGCCGATCACGGCCTCGGCCAGGCGGTGGCCGGCCACACGCTTGCCGGCGGTCACCTTTTTGCCGTCGCGACAGGTGACCACGATGTGGTAGTAGACCGTTTGGCCCGCCTGCATGCGATTGACCGCGTCGATCCGGGTGACGTCGGCAAGCTCGATCCGCCGCGGGGCACCCAGTCCGAACAGCCCGCCGGTGATGGTCAGGCCGCGGGGCGAGACATCGACCTCGCTGCGATAGAACCACAGATCCACCAGCATGAGCACAAGCAGCGCGTCAATCAGCCCGAACACGATGAGAAAAAGCATCGGCGCCCCGAGGCGAAACATCAGCACGATCGCGCCGGACCAGAGAAGGCAAAACAGCGAAAAGCAAACGGCGTTTGCCAGGTTTCGTCCCGCGGGAAAGATGAACAGGGAGCCTTCGCCCGAGGACGACGCAGTTTTGATTACGCCAGCCTCGCGCAGCTCGCGATCGGGATCTGCCGGGGCGGCATACTGGGCCAGTGCGGCGGCGTCGGGCGTGAAGTTGGGGTCGCTCTGCGGCGTCTGGAACACCGGCACGTCGAAGGCGGCCGCATAATCGATGCCCGGCACGCGGGCCGCGACCTCCAGCCGCCAGATCGTCTGATTGTTGGAATGGGTCTCGTCCGTGGGCCGGCAGTTGTAAGGGATGGCGAAGAGCACGGGGATGGCCGACGGGTCGGCGTCAGACTGTCCCAGTTGCCGGACGATGATCTGCTCGTCTTGCCAAAGGATCTCCTCCTGGGTACTGCGCTTGTCGCCGCTGCCGGTCGTTCTCCGCTGGATGCAATTCAGGGTGACTTGGAAACCTTCTTCCGGCTGGATGTGGGCGGCGGTGCGGATCACGCCCGCCAGTTCTCCGCCCAGGACGCCCGGCACGGATGCCATTTGAAACACGGACTGGCCGAACTTGCGCCACTGGAGCAAGCTGTAGACCGCCCAGGCTGCCAGCCCCAGGCCCACCAGGGGAAAGACCAGCCCGAACAGGGCCAGGCGGTTGCCCTTCTGGATCACTTTGCCGGGAAGGATGAACCACAAGGGACTGGTGAGGAGGTTCCAGAAGAGGGCCGCCAGGATCGAGACCCACACGAGCGTTTTGCTGGAGGACGCGATCCGGCCGCTGGCCCACTCGGCCTTTAACAGCCAAGCCCGGTCGGGATCGGCTTGCTTGAGCTTTGCTTCGGCCCGTCCCTGGCGAACGCCCATGATCGCGACGGTCAAGAGGCCGAACCCCGCGCCGCCGAAGACCAACACGAAGAGCGCTTGAAAACCGATCATCCCCCAACGCAAGTCGCGAAAGAGAATCGCCTCCTTGGGCCGCTTGGGATTGACGTAACAGGGCAGCGGCTTCCCCGTCCGCTGGCACTCGCTCAATTGGCGATGCAAGTCCTGCTGAAACGAGACGTCGCCGGAGGGGCTCGGGAGGCTGACACGGTTGTTCGTGTAACGGCGACCTTCGTACCGGTACTCGTACCGGGCCGTGGCCTCGTAAATGTTCGATTTGTTGTTGCGGCTGGTTTCCAGTTTTGCCTGGAGGATGGTGGCGGGCGTCTCGACCCAGTGTTGCATTTGCAGGTAGCCGACGACCGTCATGGCCAGCCAGACGCCCATCCCCACCCCGACGGCGGCGAACGGCAGGGAAAACAATATCAGGCAACCCGATCCTTGCTTGGCCATGAGGCCCATTTTGCGCGTTTGCGGGCGAGAAATCAATGGCTCATCGCCAAGCGGCCCCTACCCGATCCAAAGTCCTTCCACCCGCACCTGGTAGGTCTTCCCGTTGCGGCTGAGGTAGTTCAACAGCCCACTGTGACGCCATTGCAACATGCACATCCGCGGCTGGAAGAAGTATCGCATTCCCACCTTCAACTCGCAGCGGGTGTCGTTGACCAATCCTTCGTAGCCCTCGGCAATATAGTAGCCCAGGTCCTTGAAGCCTTTCTGCCGCGGGCCGAGCGGACCGGTCACGCACCAGACGATGACCCCCGTGCGCCGGTCGACCTCCATCGCCACGCCGCAATGCGTGATCGGGCAGCCGCACGACATACCCAGCGGCCGGCCGATGAGAATGTCGCCCACCTGAATGTCCATCTCCCGCGTAATCAGCGGATTGTGCGGCAGGATGATCTCGCGCGGGCCCGGCTCCTCGGGAAAGTGCTCCAGGTAGAAATCGAACTCGCGGCCGAGGTTGTCGCGCCATGTCAACTGCTGTGGGTGTTCGTCGAGTCGAACGACCGGAGCACAACTGCCACAGGAGGGCCCACAAGCCTCCGGGCGGCTTGGCGCCGACGCCGGCAGCGCCGCGGGCTCCGCTTCCACGCGGTTCTCCGAGAGATGAATACAGCGCCGAATCAGTTCCGGTTTGGAAGGCAATTGCTCCAGCAACTCGTCGCAGGTCCGATAGCCGCACATTCCGCAATCGAGTCCCGGAAGCTCAATATTCGCCGTTTGCGTCACAATCGTTCTCCTTGTAATAGGTCATCCTGCTTTCGCCAGCCGCCGAATCGGCCGTAGCGAAGCCACGGCCTGGGGCAGCACTTCCAAGAACCGCTCGGCCTCCGCCATGGTATTGAACCGCCCCAGCGAAATCCTCAGCGAGCCGCGGGCCTTGAGCGGATCGAACCCCAAAGCCGCCAACACGTGCGAAGGTTGGCCGGCGTGGATCGCGCTGCAAGCGCTGCCCGATGAAACGGCAATGCCGGCCTTGTCCAACTCCAACAACAATTTGATCGCTTCCCCTTCCACGCCGTCGAAACCGAGGCAAAGATGACCCGGCAAACGCCGCCAGCGATGGCCGATCAGGTAGGCATTATCGATCCGGGCCAGGATGCTTTCAATGAGGTGATCGCGAATGCCGACCAGCCGCGCGGCTTCGTCGGCGCGCTCGGCGGCCGCGAGTTCGGCTGCCTTGCCCAGGCCCACGATCGCAGCCACGTTCTCCGTGCCCGAACGTCGCCCGCGCTCCTGGCCCCCGCCCGGCAAGAGCGGCCATAGGTGAACGCCGTCGCGGATGTACAGAGCACCGATGCCCTTGGGCCCGTGCAGCTTGTGCCCTGAAAGCGAGAGCAAGTCGATGGGCTGCGTACGCATGTCCAGCGGCGTCTTGCCGACCGCCTGCACCGCATCGGTATGAAACAGCACGCCGCGACGATGGGCGACGGCCGCCAACTCGGCAATCGGCTGGATCGTGCCGGTCACGTTGTTGGCTGTCATGACCGACACCAACCGCGTCTCCGCGCGCATGGCGGCTTCCAGGTCGGCCGGATCGACCAGCCCCTCGCTGCTGACCCGCAACTCTGTCGCCGTCGCGCCCAACCGCTGCAACTGCCGGCTGCAAGCCAAAATCGCCGGATGCTCGATGGCACTGGTGACCAGATGGGCTCCGGACAATCCGGCGGCCAGCAGCACGCCCTGCACGGCCATGTTGTCGGCCTCGGTACCGCTGCCGGTGAAGACCACTTCGCCCGGCTCGGCGCCCAGCAGGCCGGCGACCTGGGCTCGCGCCCGCTCGACGGCCTCGCGGGCCTGCCGCCCCTCGGCATAGAGGCTCGATGGATTACCCCAAAATTCGTCGAGGTAGGGCCGCATGGCCTCCAGCACCCGCGGATCGGGCGCCGTGGTGGCGGCGTTGTCGAAGTAGATGCGATGTGGCACGTCTATTCTCCTCGATAGAACGTCTGGTTCTCCAACGCCCGCACCACGCCGAAGTGCGATTGCCAACCGATCTCCTTTTTGCCCACGCAAATGGTACAGGTGCCGACCGGTGGATTGCCGCGCAGCAGCAACGGCCCGTCCACTTCGCGGGTCTGAAGAATCTCGGTCACCAACGGATCGATGCCGATGCCGTGCAGGGCGTTCACCTCGCGGACCATGGTATTGGGGGCCACGTCCTGAATCCGCGCGCGAAACACCTCGCGCTCGGCCTGCGACACGCGGTCGATCTTCGTCACCACGGCGATGTCGGCCAGCGAGAGCATCGGGCCGACCTTCAGCGGCAGGTTCATGCCGCTGGTGGCCTCCAGCACGATCACCCCCAGCCCGCCGTCCACGTAGGGCGCGCAGCGGAGACAGAGGCCGGCCGTCTCGACCAGCAGGACGTCGCCGCCCGACTGCTCGGCCCAGCGCAGGGCATCGCCCAGCACCATCACGTGACAGTGATCCGGACAAAGCTCGCCGGTGTAGACTTTTCGGGTGGGGATGCCGAATTCCTTGGCCAATAGTTCGTCCTCGTCGGCGTACTGGACGTCGAGCTTCAGGAAAGCGACGTGGCGTCCGGCGCGGAGCAGCTTGGCCGTGGCATGGCGCAGAACCGAAGTATTGCCGGTGGTGGCGGGCCCGGCACAAATGACGAGTTTCATGCGACCCCCACCAATTCTTCCACGTCCAGTCGCAGGCCTTGGCGCAGCTTCTCGCGCAGTGCCGACAGGGCGTCGTCCAAACGAATGACGCGAACCGAAACCGCCTGCTCTTCGGCGCTGGTCGAGAGCACCTGCGTAATCGAGCCCCCCTGCATGACAATGCGGAAGTCAGAGAGCAGGGCGATCCGCGGATCGTGCGTCACGAAGATGAA
>CAYYBU010000010.1:0-15147 GCA_964469945.1 uncultured Planctomycetaceae bacterium | reverse complement strand
GGCCACGGCGGCCGGCGTTGCGCACTCGATCGGCCGGGCCGGTTCCATGATGACGCTGTTCTTCAGTCCCCAGCCGGTGACCGACTGGGATACGGCCGCCCGCTGTGACACGCAGCGTTACGCCCGCTATTTCTGGGGCATGCTCGACCGCGGCATCTATCTGCCCTGCAGCCAGTTCGAGGCCTTCTTTCTATCCACGGCACTTACGGATGAGGATATCGACACCACAATTGCCGCGGCGAGGGAAGTGCTGGAGGGCGAACGATGAGACCGAAAGTCTACGTTGAGACGAGCGTGTTGGGATACCTGACCACGTGGCCGAGTGGCGATTTGGTGGTTGCCGGCCGCCAGAAGGTCACGCACGATTGGTGGCGTTACGCCTTGAATGCCTTCGATTTGGTTGTCTCGGAACTCGTCCTCCAGGAAGCGAGTGCCGGCGATCCGCAGGCGGTTCGCGATCGGCTGGAGGCGATCAAAGACCTTCCGGTCCTGGTTGCCGACCAGGAGTCCCAGGATTTGGCCGGGGCGCTGGTCGCGAGGGGGGCCGTACCGTCAACGGAGCGGGCGGATGCGGCTCATATTGCCGCCGCGGTGGTCAACGGCATAGAATATCTCGTGACATGAAACTTCAGGCACATTGCGAATGCCGCGATGAGGTCAAGGATCGAGGGCGTGTGTATCGCAGAAGGCTACGATCCATGCACGATCTGCAGTCCCGAAGAACTCATGGAGCCGTAAGACGATGTTCGACGACCCGATTGTCGAGGAAATCCGGCGCATCCGACATGCCTATGCCGCGCAGTTCAATAATGATCTGTCGCTGATTTTCGAGGATCTTTGTCGCTTGCAGCGCGAGAGCGGTCGGAACTACGTCAAGTATCCGCCCCGCTTGCGGAAAAAGCAGCCCGCGCAAGACGAGCCGCAACCGCCGGACCAGGCGACGACGTGAAAATCGCGTTCATCCTTCACCCTTGCGTCTTTGCGGCTTCCGCCTTCATCCTTTTTTCCTCCGCCCCGCTACGGCGAGAATATCGCGGCAAGAGCGACCAAACGTCGTCGCGGCGGCCCGCGGCGTGAAGCAGGGCGGCCAGCCGGGCCACCTGGGCCGCGCGGGGAGGCCAATATTGAGGATCCACCGCCGAAATACCTTCGGGCAAGCGGTCTGCCAGCTTGCCAAGCACGGGGCCGGCAACCGCACTGCCGGGCTGGAGCCGCTGGAACCAGGCCTCAACGGCCAGCAGTTCCTGCGGTCCACCGGGTTCGAACCAACCGTCCGCGTTGCGGCAAAACGCCTGCGCGACCACGTCGCCGCGCTGGGCATCGATCGCGACCGAAACGCTGGCCACCTGGGGCGGCATGCCCATGGCAATGGCTTGGAGCGTGTCGATGCCGAGGATCTGGGCCCCGACCGCATAGGCAAAGGTTTTGGCCGTCGTGACGCCGATGCGCAGACCGGTGAACGACCCCGGGCCGACCGTGACGGCCACCAATTCCACGTCGCCGGGCTGCCAGCCGACCGTTTCGAGCAAGCTCCGAATGCCGGGCGCCAGCGATTGGGCGCTGCGCTGCCGCGGGTCTAACTGCAATTCCGCCACAATATCGCCGTCGCTGGCAGCGGCGACCGTGGCCAGCAATTCGGTCGTTTCCAGGGCAAGAATACGCACCATAATCGGCCCCGCCCTCATGGAGAGGGGTTTTGTGGTGCAGGCGTCCCCGCCTGCATGGTCAGGGCAGGCGAGACGCCTGCACCACAATTACGAACTCTTAGCTTGGCAAAGCGGCCGGCATTCCGCAAGCCCCTCGACTTGACCGCCCGTTTCGGTAAGAATATAGTGTGTTGGTTTTGCTTCCAGCGTCCACCTTTTTTTCCTGTACACTCCTCGGGCGGTTGTAAACGGGGGGGGCGTGAAAGTGGAGTAGCGTGAAACGAGCTCTCATCAGCGACATCCATAGCAACATCGAGGCCCTCGACGCGGTCTTTGCCGATATCCAAGCCCAGGAAATCACCGAGGTCTTTTGCCTGGGCGATCTTGTTGGCTACGGACCCAATCCGCGCGAGGTCATTGACCGGGTCATGACCTGCAAGATTTGCCTCTTGGGCAATCACGATCAGGGAGCCCTCTTCGATCCGGAAGGCTTCAATTCCGGGGCCGAGCGGGCCATCTTCTGGACCCGCAACCAACTGGAAAACGGTGGTGGCACGACTGCCGAGCGGCAGCGGCGCTGGGATTTCCTCGGTGAACTGCCGCGGAACCACCAGGACGGCAAGTTGCTCTTCGTTCACGGCTCCGCACGGAATCCCTTGAATGAATACGTCTTTCCCGAGGATATCTACAACCGCCGCAAGCTGGAAAAGATTTTTGCCCTGATTCAGCGTTACGCCTTCCAAGGCCATACCCATGTTCCGGGCGTGTTTACCGAAGGTTTCCAGTTCTACAGCCCGGAGGAACTCAATCACGAGTACCGTCTGGCCGACGAAAAAGTGATGATCAACGTCGGCTCGGTGGGGCAGCCCCGCGATGGCAATCCGCGGGCGTGTTATGTGGTGCTGGAAGACGACCTGGTCCGTTTCCGCAGGGTCGAATATCCGATCGAGAAGACAATCGGGAAAATCTACGACGTCCCGGAATTGGACAATTTCCTCGGCGACCGGCTGCGAGACGGACGTTGACCGATCGCCACATTGCGGACGGCCATCGGCCGCTCTCCCCCCCTCGAAACAGGGTATCCTTGTAAGTTCTGCGGATCTGGCGACAATACGTTTCTTGAGAATTCACCCGTCATTGGATTTTTCCGCATGCAACGCGCGCCTTCCACCTTCCCGTTGGCCAATTTCGTGCTCTTCATCGTGTTGGCCCTTGCGATCCTGATCGGGCATTTCCTCTGGATGCAGTATACGCATCCGCGTCCGCCGCAGCCCGCCGAGGTGGCGCAGGCGGACAAAGAAAAGGCGGCCAAGAAGCCCGAAGCCGAGCAGCCCGCGACCAAACAGGCCCCCGCCAAGTCGGAAGCACCGAAAGTGAAGGGGAAAGCCGCCGAGGCGGAGAAGGAGAAGGAAAAGGAGAAGAAGAAAAAGGAAAATCCCCAGGCCGCGCCGCCGGCCAAGATCGCGGCAGTCCCCGCGCGGCCGAAAACGCCGCCGCAGTGGGTCAGCCTGGGATCGGCCGACCCCAAGGCCCCCTACCGCATGTTGGTCACTTTGAGCAATCGCGGAGCGGCGCTGGTCCGCATCGAGCTGAGCAGCGCCCGCTACCATGACCTCGACGACCGCAGCGGCTACCTCGGCCACGTCGTCATCGAGGATGATTTTGACGGCAACGGCTGTCCGGTGCAGGTCGTCGGCGCGGGCACTCCGGCGGCTGCGGCGGGCTTGAAGCCGGGCGACCTCATCGCGGCCATCGGTGGCGAGTCCGTCAAAAACGCCTTGGATCTGGAGGAGTCGCTACGGAAAACAAAGCCGCGGCAACAAGTCGAACTGACCGTGTTGCGCGACGGCAAGAATAAGAAGCTGACCGCCACCCTGGGTTGGCGGCCACTGGAAGTCGTGCGTCCGGAGCGGAAGGATCCGCACGACGTGGTGGCAGGCAAGGCCAGCTACGATGCGGTGCGGCTCAAACAAAACTGCCCGCTCTCCATGCTGAGTACGATCCAGCAGATCGACGATCAGCGGATCGACGACGAGTCGGGCGACCTCGACGTGGAACGCGAACTGAAGGGGCTCCACCTGCGCGCGGAGAATTGGCAGGTCGCGGCGGCCGACCAGGAGCACGTCGTCTTTCGCCAGGCATTGCCGGAGTGGGGGCTTGCGATTACCAAAACCTATCGGTTGGCCAAGGTGCCGGGAGACCATGCGTCCGAGGCCGACTTTCCCGCCTATCACTTGACCTTCGAGTTGGCCATCAAGAATGTGGGCGATAAGAGCCGCAAGGTGGCCTACCGCTTGGATGGTCCCAACGGCTTGCCTCGGGAAGGCTGGTGGTATGCCAACAAAGTGAATCGCAACTGGGGCGCGGGGGGCTTGCGCGACGTGGTGGTCTCCTTCGACCACGATACGCCGCAGCAGGTCGGCTGCCCGAAAATTGCCGATGGCAAGCTGGACCCGCCGTGGCAGGACGAGGCACTGACGTTCATCAGCGTCGATGCCCAGTATTTTTCGGCCGTGTTGCTCTCGCAGGGCGACACGGCGACGGACATCGACCAGTCGATGCCGCTGCGCGTCGGCGACGTGGACCCGGAACGGAAGAACATCACGAACATCTCGTTCCGCCTGATCGGCAAGACGCACAAATTGGGCCCCGGCGAAACGTTGCAAGACCGCTTCGAGTTGTTCGCCGGGCCGAAAAAGCCCACCCTGCTGAAGCAATACCAGCTCGACAAGATGGTCTACTACGGCTGGTTCGGCTGGGTCGCCGAGCCCATGCTCTGGACGCTGCACGCGTTCTATTGGGTTTTACGCAACTATGGGCTGGCCATCATCCTGCTGACGGTGCTGGTGCGACTGTGCATGTTCCCCTTTAGCCGCAAGCAGGCCCTCAATGCGCAAAAGATGCAGGAGTTGCAGCCGGAGATCAAGAAGATCCAGGAGAAATACAAGAAGGACATGGAGGGCCGCACCAAGGCGCAGCAGGACCTGTTCCGCAAGCACAACTACAATCCCTTGAGCGGCTGCCTGGTGCTGTTCATTCAGTTGCCGATTTTCGTCGGCCTGTACCGCTCGTTGATGGTCGATGTCGAGTTGCGCGATGCGCCGTTGATTTCCGAGGCCGTCCGCTGGTGCTCGAATCTGGCGGGCCCCGACATGTTCTACAACTGGAGCGGGTTCATGCCGGAGTTTGTCAACCGCGGCGTCGGCATGTTCCAACTGGGGCCCTACTTCAACCTGCTGCCCATTTTTACCATTGTCCTGTTCATCATCCAGCAGAAGATGTTCATGCCGCCGGCGACCGATGAGCAGAGCGCCATGCAACAGAAGGTCATGCAGTACATGATGATTTTCATGGGCGTCATGTTCTACAAGGTGGCCAGCGGTTTGTGCATTTATTTCATCGCTTCCAGCTTGTGGGGCGTGACCGAGCGGATGATTCTGCCCAAGACCAAGAAGGCGGCCGCGGCCGACGATGACGCGGGCCCTCAGCCCGCCAAGCGTTGGCCCTGGCAATCGCCTCCGCCGGATCGCAACGCCGAACGCCGCAAGCGGAACCGCGGCAAGCGATAGACCGCAGCGCCGTATGTACTCCCTCGACGATACCATCGCCGCCATCGCATCGCCCCCGGGGGGCGCGGCGCGCGGGATCGTGCGTCTCAGCGGCGCCGCGCTGCGGGCCTGCCTGGAGAATTGTTTTCGCCCCGTCCCCTATGTCTCCCTGCCGGCGCTCCGCGGGGCTACGGCCGTCCCGGGGCTCTGCTGGCTGCGCGGCATCGCGGCGCCGCTGCCAGGTGAACTGTATCTGTGGGCGGGCCAACGCAGCTATACCGGTCAACCCGTGGCGGAACTGCATACGCTTGGCTCGCCGCCCCTGCTGCAAGCCCTGCTGCGGACCGTCTGCGCCGCCGGCGCCCGGCCCGCCGAACCCGGGGAATTCACGCTGCGGGCCTTCCTGGCCGGACGCCTCGACCTGACGCAAGCCGAAGCAGTCTTGGGGGTCATCGATGCGGCCGACCCGCGGCAACTGCACGTGGCGCTGGAGCAACTGGCCGGCGGACTGACTCAACCGCTGCACCGCTTGCGCGACGGGCTGTTGGACTTGTTGGCCCATCTGGAGGCCGGCCTGGATTTTGCCGACGAGGATCTGCCGCTGCTGGCCCGCGACGACTTGGTCCGACGCCTGGATGTCGCGGCCGCGACCGTCGCCGGTCTGGTGGCCCAAATGGCCTCGCGGCAGGACTCGACCGAGTGGGCGCGGGTGGTGTTGGCCGGCCGACCCAACAGCGGCAAGAGCAGTCTCTTCAACGCCCTGGCCGGCGCCGCCGCGCTGGTTTCCGATCGGCCGGGCACCACCCGCGATTATCTCGTTGCCGAATTGGACTTGCGCGGCGTGCGGTGCCAATTGGTCGATACGGCCGGCATTGGAGAAGCCGAAACGAAGCGAGGGCAGAGCCAGTGGCCTCCAAGCTACACCGCCGACGGCGACCTCGAAGAAGCCGCACAAACGGCCTCGCGCCAGCAACACCAACGGGCCGACGTGCGACTGCTGTGCCTCGACGCGACCCAACCGCCGGAGGACGGTAGCGCGACCGGCCTGCGCGACGCGGGCGCCGCAGAAGTGATCGTCGTCTTGACCAAAACCGATTTGGGGACTGTCCCGATTTTTGTGGCAGGAAGCCACGAAAATGGGACTGTCCCCTTCGGCCGCACGGGTGAATTCGTGTTACCACAGCGAGAATCTTCCGCCGATCCGGAGCAGCCGACCATCCAGACCAGCAGCCGTACTGGGGCTGGGCTGGAGGCCCTGCGCGAACGGTTGCGACGTGCCGTGCTGGCACGCCGCTCTCCGGCGGGCGACGTGGTGACTGGCACGGCCGTCCGCTGCGGTCAATCGTTGACGCTGGCGGCCGAGTGTCTGCATCGCGCGCGGCAGATTGCGTTGGACGGCGCGGGCGAAGAGTTGGTGGCCGCGGACCTCCGCGTCGCTTTGCAGGAGGTTGGCAAGGTGGCCGGCGCGGTTTACACGGAAGACGTGCTGGAGCGGATCTTCAGCCGCTTTTGTATCGGGAAATAGTGAACCCCATCCTCAGTACCCCCACTAAGATGTATGTCAATGTCACATAATAGGTTATAGCGGGCGTTGTAGAAGTAGTTTATGATCGAAAGAAGGGCATTACTAGGGTGGTTCCAGTAATGCAGTTCTCGGCTTGGGAGGTTCCAGGATGGACAGTGTCGTCGGGGTTGCTCTTCTTTGGCTGGTCAGCGTACTGCTTGCCACTTTTGTCGGATATCTTCGCGATCGGTCCGGTGATGCCCTGACGCTGGGCGTCCTGCTCGGGCCTGTGGGGCTTGCGTTGACGCTTCTGGTGCTGGGACGCCATCGCCACCGCCAGGAGGGGCCAACGGTGCTGAAAATCAGCGATGCGCCCCGTCGTCAGCAAACAGCGGTTCAGGCCGAGATACCGTTACGGCGGGCTGCCTAGCACTCCGTCAGGTGTCGAGAAAGGGCTGCCACGTTTACCTGGAATATGCCCCCTCAAGCGTGAATCTCGGCACTCGCTTGAGATTGTCGAAAGTCCCCTGAACCACCCATCCTAACGTCGCAGCCGGTCTGCGCCCGCAGCTTTTGCCCAGCGCCCGGAAAATCCACGGAATCGGTGCAGTCTGCCATGCCAGCGGCCGATTCTTGAACACGATGTGGTGTAAACAGTGCGGACAAGATGTGCCCGGAAGACCCACGAGCGATGGGGGTAAGTACGTTTGCCCCCGTTGTCGAGTCGCGTTAGATGCGGCGGCCGCCCCGGAATCGGCCACCGCAGCGACTGAGCGCGATCGTTGGCAAGGCGAATCGCTCGGACCGGCGTCCGCGCCAGCGGCGGCATCCGCCCCGGATCGGCACGTAGGCCCACCCCACGCCGCCCATGGTGCAGGGATGACGCCGCCCGCGTTGTACGACAACTGGGAGATGGACGAGCAGTTGCGGCACATCGAGCGGGTGTTGGTTGCCAACCGGCTTCGCGTCGGCAAGTCGCCTGCGCCGGTCGAGTCGGAGCCTGCGCGGCACGATGTTCCGCACGCCGGCCCGCCGGCGTGGCACATGGCGGCGGCGTCACGTTCGGCCCGGCAGCCCGCCGAGTCCCGGTCTTTGCGACGTGGCTGGGCCCTGGGCCTGTTGATTTGGACGGCTGTGTTGTTCGGCACCACGGCCCTGGTATGCGGCGGAGCGCTGTTGGTCTGGGCGTTTGTTACGGCGCAGCACGCCCTGTGGACGTTGGGCATGCCGATCGCCCTGGGCGGCCAGATCGTCTTGTTGTTCGGCCTGCTCTTGCAACTGAACCGACTCTGGCGCGAGAGTCGCCAAGCGGTCAGCAAGCTCGACAAGGTCGGCGCGCAACTCCGCGAGTTGAAGACGGCCGCCACGCTTCAGGGCACGACTCAGGGGCCGTCGGCCGCATCTTTCTACGCCCATCTGGCCAACGGCGCCAGCCCACAAATCCTGCTCAGCGACCTGAAGAGCCAACTGGACCTCCTGGCGATGAAGCTGGGCCGGGAAGAGTAACACCCGTTCGGGTGCAGTCAAAAGCAGCTCTGGTCTTCTGCGCTGACTGGAATGTCGCGTACCACGTTGTTAAGATGGGAGAAATATTGCCGCTCGGAGCGTATCCGAGCGGCGTCCCATGGACAAGTACCGACATGTTGTTCTCCTAGGATGAATGAGGTTCTCCGATGAAGTTTGCAAGCTTCGGTCTGGTATCCTGCTTCGTGTTGTCGGCCGTGACGATCGCCGCGGCGGCCGAGGCCCCGCGCGAGATCATTCGCCTCGATCGAGATTGGCGATTCCATCTCGGCGAGGTCAAGAGCGGCCAGACGCCCTCGCTCGATGACTCGGCGTGGCGTAAGCTCGACGTTCCACACGATTGGAGCATCGAGGGGCCGTTCGATCCGCAATCGCCGGCGGGAAGCGGCGGCGGCTATCTCAACGGCGGCATCGGCTGGTACCGCAAGACGTTCGCCACCGCCGCCGCCTGGAAGGATCGGCGCGTGACGATCGAGTTCGACGGCGCTTACATGGATAGCGATGTCTGGATCAACGGCGTGCATCTCGGCCGGCATCCTTACGGCTACACGAGTTTCGCCTACGATCTGACGCCACACTTGAAAGCCGGCAGTCCGAACGTGCTGGCCGTGCGGCTTTGCGTCCAGCAGTCGTGCAGCCGCTGGTACTCGGGCGCGGGGCTCTTCCGGCACGTGCGACTGGTCGTGACCGCGCCGGTTCACGTGGCGCACTCGGGCACCTATGTCACCACGCCCAAGATCGCAGCCGGCGTCGCGGAGGTGAGCGTCCGTACGGTGGTGGAAAACGCCGGTCCCGCGGCGGCGGAAGCACGGCTGATGACGCAGGTGTTCGATCCGTCTCTCAAGCCCGTCGGCAGCGCGGCCGTGGCCACGACCTCAGTGGACTCCGGCGGCCAAAACACGTTTCAACAAGCCCTTTCGATCGCGGACCCGAAGCTCTGGTCAATCGAGACCCCGCAGCTCTATACGGTCGTTTCGCAGGTCTACGTGGGCGGCCGGCTGGTCGATGCTTATATCACGCCCTTCGGCATTCGCACCATCAAGTTCACCAAAGACAAAGGCTTCTTCCTCAACGGCAAGCACGTTTCCCTGAACGGCGTGTGCGACCATCACGACCTGGGCTGTCTCGGCTCGGCCGTAAATCGCCGCGCCATCCAGCGGCAGTTGGAAATCCTGAAGGGTATGGGAGTCAACGCCATTCGCACGAGCCACAATCCGCCCGCTCCGGAACTGTTGGACCTGTGCGACCGCATGGGGTTTGTGGTCATGGACGAGGCGTTCGACGAATGGAAAGCCGGCAAGACGCCCAACGGCTACGGCCGCTTCTTCGACGAGTGGTCCGAGCGGGACATCGTCAGCATGTTGCATCGCGACCGCAATCATCCCGCGGTGATCCTCTGGAGCATCGGCAATGAAATCAACGAACAAGGCGCCGCCAACGGCGGCCAGATGGCGAAGCGGCTGTCCGACTTCTGTCATCGCGAGGACCCGACGCGGCCGACGACCTCGGCGTGCAACGATGCGGGTGGGGCCGATCGCTCGGGCTATGCCAAGGCGCTGGACGTCTTCGGCATCAACTACAACACCGCCGCCTACCGGGGCTTCAAGGACAAGTATCTGCTGGTCGGTTCCGAGACGGCGCCGGCCTTGAGCACGCGCGGCGAGTACGGCCTGTCGCTCGACAAGCAAGGCAAGGTGGAGATCCGCAGAACGTTCGACTTTCAGGTGACCTCCTACGACCTGTTTGCCCCCGGCTGGGGTTATTCGGCCGAAAACGATCTGTTGGCTTTGCGCGCGTCGCCCTGGGTCGCCGGCGAGTTCGTCTGGACCGGGTTCGACTATATCGGCGAGCCAACGCCCTATGGCTGGCCGTCTCGCAGTTCGTACTTCGGCATCGTCGATCTGGCCGGGTTCCCCAAGGATCGCTATTACACTTATCGGAGCGTCTGGCGGACGGAGCCGATCGTCCACCTGCTGCCGCACTGGAACTGGCCTGGCTTGGAGGGCAAGTCGATTCCCGTCTGGTGCATCACCAACTGCGATGCGGTCGAGTTGTTCCTCAACGACAAGTCGCTCGGCGAGAAGAAGCTCGACCGTCGTAATTCGCTGCACGTCGAGTGGTCGGTGCCGTATCAGCCCGGCACGCTTCGCGCGGTTGGCAAACTGGGCGGCAAGGTCGTCGGGCGCGACCAGGTCGCGACCGCGGGGGCGCCGACGAGGCTCGTTTTGAAGCCGGATCGGGCCCGGATCGCGGCCGATGGCGACGACCTGTCGTTCGTCACGGTGCAAGTGGTCGACAAGGATGGACGCGTGTGTCCGTTGGCCGATCACCTGGTTCGTTTCAGGCTCGGTGGCGAGGCGACGATCGCGGGCGTCGACAACGGCGACCCGACCAATCACGAGTCGTTCAAGGCCAGCCGGCACAAGGTGTTCCACGGCCTGGGACTGGTCGTGGTCAAGGCGACGCAGACTGCCGGAAAAATCACCTTGCGAGCCGAGTCCGAGGGGCTCGAAGCGGCCGACGCGGCGATTGAAAGCGCCAAGTAGACGGACAAGAAACAAACGAGCCCGCCTCGTCCGAGGCGACGAGGCGGGCCGAGCGGGTCTCCGGAACGGTCCGGCGTGTCAATCGTGCGAGGCTTGCCAGCCGCTATCGTCCAGCCCCACCGTTTGAACCGGCGTGGTCTCCGGCGGCGAGGCGATCAACTGATAGTAACCGGTCTGATAGACGGGCCGCGCGGTCGTGCGATTTTCCGGATCGACCCGGCTCGAAGAGGGCTCCGGTCCGGCGCTATTGCCGGGGACCGAGGTCGAAGGGAATAGCGGGCGATCCGCGGCGTGGTTGCCATTGTTCAGCGCATTGGGGGCCGGAATCGGCGAAATAGGGCCACCCGTCCCAGGTGTCGCAGGCGCGGCGCCATTATTGCTGGGATAGGCGGGAGTCGCAGGCGGCGTGGGCACCGCAGGCGCCGTTGTCGGAGCGGGGGCTAGCGACGGCGCCGGCGTGGCGGGGCCCGGGGTCACGGTCGTCGAGGGACTTGTTGCGGGGCTGCTGGCTTCGGGCGTCCCAAAGGTCGGCGAGGGGCCTGCCGCCGGAGCGGGAATCGGACCAGGCATCGGACCGGGAGCCGGGCTCATCGCTGGAGCCGCCGCAGCGGCGGCACAGGATGGACAGCTTGGCGAAGGCGCGGCCGGCGCTGCGCTGCCGCATGAAGAGCAGCCGCCACTGCATGAAGAGCAGCCGCCGCAGCTTCCACAGCCGCTAGCGCACGGGGCACATGAACTGCAACCGCCGCCGCATGAATTGCAACCATAGACCAGGCGATAGGTCCGGTACGGCACGAGGCAAGCCTGATAGGTCCACGCCGTCGCCGGATAATAGCTTGTCATCGCACAGCCGCTGCACGCATCACAGGTGGTGAAGGGCCGATACGCGACCACCGGTACGCTCTGATAATAGGTGCGGAAGCAGGTCTGGGGCATGTATTGACAGGTCTGGCAGCTCGAGCAGCCTCCGCAACTCGAACAGGGCGCGCAAGCCGAGCATCCGCCGCACGCCGGCGCCACGTAGGGCAAACTATAGCTGGTGTGCGCGCATCCGCCGCAGCCACCACAACCAAGCAGGTTATCCAGCCAACAGCACGCTTTGCTTTCGCCAGGCACGGCCGCCAGCATCACCGCGACACTGCAAGCCAGCGCCACACCGCGTAATCTTCCAAGACTCATGCTTCCTCTCCCTCGCAAGAGAACTGAACGACTCAACTCGCCCACGGATTCATCAAAACGATTTCTACGCGCCGCGTCAAGCGCCGGACATGGCCGCAGCGGCCATTTGGTTGAGTTTTCCGGTATCATCAAGGCCGCGATTTGGGCGGCTTCTGCGGATCGTAGTAATTATACGCACGGACTATCGCACCGTGGTTCTAGCGCGACAGCATACCCAATCTTACGCCATGGATCCGCCCAGTAAAGTCTGGCGGATAGGAAAAGCAGGCAAGCTGTAGTGGCGCGCGTTCAACTCTGCGGGTTGCGCCGGTGGTACAGATCGTAGAGATCGAACAACGCCTCGCGTAAGTCTTGCCCACGCTGTCGCAGTCGCTGGGCAAGATCCTCGCGCGTCACCAGCGGCCGATATCCGCGTTGCAATTGCTCGACCACTTGCCAGGCCGACTCCAGGTCGACACTTGTCCGAAACATCTCTGGCAGCCCGACGGAGTGATGGGCCGTGACCAGCAGGCCCAGGTTACCGATCCGACAGCGGCGTCGCACGCGAAAGCGATGCCAGCGGCTGAGCTGCTCATAACCATCGATCAGCACGACGGCGGGCGGCGAAAGTTGCTGCAACTCGCGGAAACCACCGGGCAAGCGGCGTTGGCCGTCGTGCAGTTCGATCCACAGGACATGGCGGCCGGTCTGTTGGATCGCCGAGATCAGCGCGGCCAGCAGAGAAGATTTTCCTGCGCCGTGGGGGCCGACGATCTGGCCGCGCCACGCGTTTTCGCCGAGCCGTGCCACCATCGCATCGGCGCTCTGGCCCGCGGCGAAGAGGAACGGCATGGCCCCGGGACGAATGCGGCGCGTACAGAAGGGGTTGCCGCCGTCCGCCGATGAATCGAGTTGCAACGGGCCGGTGGACATCAAAACGAATCGTCGCGCGGACATGGTGTTGGCTCAACCTGTGGCGACGGCGTCCTTGCCGGCCGCGGGGGCGGCGGTACGGCGCCGAGGCGAAATCCCTTTTGGCCGACCACTTCCTTTCCCTTTTGCAAAAAAGCGCGCACGCGCATGCACCAGCGAATCTTCACGATCTGGCCGTCGTAGCTCAAGGGGCTATAGGGCAAGGTGGTGCTGAATCGCTGGGGGCGATGCGGGTCGATCCAGTCGCCGCTGTCGGCATCCTGACGCCAGAACTCGTGGACGGCCATGTCCTCGTCGCCCTTGCCTTCGCTGTACCACAGGACGGAGGCTTCCATGGCGCGAACCTGGCCGTCCTCGACCGCTTCGATGCGATACTCGCCGGCGAAGGTTTCCCCCGGCTGGTAAACGCGGCCATTGCCGTCGAGGCGGATGATGACGACCGGTTCACTCATGGGATGCTCCTGGCCGGCGCGGGATGAACGATGACGGAGAACGATCGCTCGAAATTGGGCCAGCCTGCCACGTCGGCCTGGACGACCAGTTTCCAGTGGATGCCGTTATGCTCGGCCTTCAGCGAGTGCATGACCTCGGCGGGCATGGTCAGCGTACATTCGGCCTCCAGCGGCGCGCCGCGGCCGACCTCGACCTTCTCCTGTCGCAGCAATTCTTGGCGATAGACGCGGCGGGTTTCCGTGCGGGTGTTGGTGCCTTGCCGATAGGTGGCCTCCTCGTCGCAAACCAACGAAAGGGTGAAGCAGTGGATTTTGAAGCGGCCGGACTGGGAAACGAAGACTTGATACTGCCCACTCGGCAGCAGCGGATGCGACGAGATCTCCACCAAGGTGGGCCCGATGCCGGTGGTGACCAGCAATTGCCGCACGAACAACGCGACCAGAGCTACGCCCAGCAACAGAAAGGGGACGACGAACAGCGTGAA
This sequence comes from uncultured Planctomycetaceae bacterium, assembly GCA_964469945.1. Taxonomy (GTDB): domain Bacteria; phylum Planctomycetota; class Planctomycetia; order Pirellulales; family Thermoguttaceae; genus CAYYBU01. The sequence goes on along the minus strand of CAYYBU010000010.1, from coordinate 1,351 downwards.
GAGCCAGTCGGGCCGGTGTTCCAGGTGACCGCGAATGGCCAGTACGACGCACCAGGAGACCACGCCGTTCCAGAGCAGGCAGGCCACCAACAGGCCGAACAGGGCCCAGGCGGGCGAGCTGGTGATGGGGAGTCGGTAGGCCAATCGCGTGCCGGGGCTGCTGGTAATGTCGCTGCAGTCGGGCACGTGGGGGAAAAGGGAGGGATCGGGGCTGTGGCCGGCCCGCAACTCGCGCTGCGCCGGCCGCATCATGGCCGCCCGGCATTCGGCCGATTTTCCCCACTGCAAGACGGCGTAAAGCAGGCCGCCGCCACCAATGACGACAAACGACATGGGGACGATGAAGGTCAGCCAGTTCCAGCCGCTGTAGCCCCGCTGCAGCACCACCACGCGCGGATTGGCCGGATCGTACCAACAGGTACATTGCTGGTGCTCGGTAAAACGGTCCGTGACGGCCTCGCTGTTTTCCCGGCCGCTGGCATAGGCCTGATGGATGTCGTAGGTCCAGGTGCAATAGGTCTCGCCGTTGAGTTCGTACTGGATGCGGATCTCGGGGCGATAGCGCAGGCCGTCGTCCCGGTCGCTCGACTGGCCGATGCGTTTTTCCAGCACGGTGCAGGGATGCTCGACGAACTCGTGGTTGACGCGCCATTCCGGGACCACGAAGGAGACGAAGCCTTTCACTAGCCAAATGCAGCCCAAGGCGAGGAAGAGGGCGAAGAAGAGGGCCTCGCCGGCGCTGCCCACCGTCCGCGAACCGGTTCGCCGGTGGCCGCGTTTCTTTTCATAGAAGCGGAAGTTGTGCGCCAAAGTGAATCACCGCGGTTGCCGAGGCGGCGCCGAGGAGTGCTTGGCAACGGCCGCCGACGGGCGTCGCGATCGGCGATAGAAGCCGATCCCCTCCAGCGCCTTGTAGACTTCTTCCAGGGTTTTTTCGCCGAAATTCGAGATGCTCAACAGGTCGTCGCGGCTGCAGTTCAGCAGGTCGCTGACTCGGAAAATCCCGCGTTCTTCCAGGCAATTGGTGGTGCGGACCGAAAGCCCGATTTCCGCCGTGCTCATTTCCAGTTTGTCGGCGAGGTCTTTGGCTTCCGTATCGGTGGTGCGCAGTGGAATCCGGGTTCCCATGGGGTCCCTCCCAAATCGGTGATTTTCTTCTTGACCAGACGTTCTTCGCAAGTATCCCTCGCGATAGTCCGCTAGTATAACAGCTTTGCCGATTCTGAGTAGCCTCCCTGCGGGGGGAATTTTTCAAAGGCCAGGGGACCTCCCGCGATGCCACTTCGCACGTATATACTAAGGCAGCCGGCAGGAAGAAAACTACCCGCCGCTGTAGGGAACGCCCTCCGTG
>CAYYBU010000009.1:0-15369 GCA_964469945.1 uncultured Planctomycetaceae bacterium | reverse complement strand
GCGACTTGCAAGTTCGACGTCGTCCGAAAACATGGACCTGTCCCCCTCTTCCCCGGCCCGTGAACGGTTACGGTACATTTCCGCAGGATGGACCGCATTTCTTCCCGATGTTGCTACGGGAATTGCCCTGATGAAATCGTAGCCCGCGAACCGAGTTGCCTTCTGTCCTCCGCGTGTAAGAATTGGATTGCCTAAGTGAACGGCACGCGGAGGAGCATATTTCCGCCTGGGGAAAGAGAATGCTCCGGGAACGGGAGGAAGAGGCATGTACAAACGCCACGAGGACGTTGTCTCGAAAACGCAGGATCTGAGCTGGGCCTGTCTCGACGAGCGGATCTCGGATCAGCAGTTTCAGCGGTTGCAGGAGTTGCTGCGGGAACAGGACGCGGCCCGGCAAACGTATGCGAAATGCGTGCAACTCCACCTCGACCTGCACCACTTCTTCCGCGACGATCAGGCCATGCCACAACTCGACCTTCCCGGTCTGATGGGCAGCCTTGCGCCGGGCAATCTATCGTGCTTGCAAGGCGAAGCCGACGTGGCGAATCCAAGCTAAATAGAGTTTCGTGATTCCAGGAGGCTCGCAACCGAACCGTGTAGGGAACGCCCTCCGTGGCGTTCCGTTTCGCCGGCAGCGCCCGGAACGCCACAGAGGGCGTTCCCTACGGAGATTTCTCCTGGAATCACGAAACTCTATTTAGCCCCTCCACTCGTGTAGGTCAGCTCGTCTCTCGCGGGGAAGCCCGTGACAAGGTCGGCGATCCTTGTCGAGGCCGCAGGCTTTCCCCAATCGGCACGCCGCATACAACCCGCACTAGAGATCGCGGCAAGTGGTCTGTCTGTGCGGATTCCTATTAATTAGCCGTTTTGCGCGACCGATCCTGTCCCATATGGGGCATCAAGACACTACGCCCAGGTAGTGACGGAGTTTTCTGGCACTCCGTTTGGAGCGGACGTGCGGCTGCCGTCTTGGTCACGGAGGATTCCTAATTTCTTAAAGAGGGGGCCATAGGTATGAAAATTGGACTGGCATGTCTTACCGTCGTTCTCGGGCTTATTGCGGCGCCGTTGAAGGCCGACGACGCTGCCGCGACGGCGCCGAGTCCCGCTGGGAACCCGGCCAAAGCACAGGGGGCGCAAGATACCATTCCCACGGAACTGCCGGCGAGCGTGCAGACCGCCGAAACGGACAAGCCTTGGACGCTGCCGCAGCCGGGCGTGCTGCAAGACATGGGCATCAACGTGAGCGGCTGGCTCGAGGCGGGGCTCACCCTCAATTCGCTGAGCCCCAGCGATCGTTGGAACGGTCCCGTGGCCACCAACGACCGTAGCAACGAATTCGAAATGAACCAGTTGTGGATGGCCTTTGTCAAACCCGTCAAAACCGACGGCTGCGGTTTCGACGTCGGCGGTCGCGTCGACGTGGTCTACGGCACCGACTGGCGCTATGGCGACAGTCTGGGCCTGGAGTCGAATATCGACAGCAATAACAACCTCTACGGCTTGGTCCTGCCCCAGTTCTACCTGGAAGTGGGCTATAACGACCTGACCGTGAAAATGGGGCACTATGCCGCCTGCATGGGCTATGAAGTCGTGGCCGCGCCGGGTAACTTCTTCTACTCCCATTCCTACTGTCTGGGTTACTCAGAACCGATCCTGGTGACCGGTCTTCAGGCCGACTACAAGTTGACCGACAACTGGAGCATCAACGGCGGCTTCAACCGCGGCTTCAACATGTTCGACGACGACAACGACAAATTGGATTTCATGGGCGGCGCGAAATGGCACAACGACAGCAATAAGACCAGCCTGTCGTTTGAAATCGATGCCGGCCCGCAGGATCCGCTCGGCGTCGAGAACCGCTACGATTACGCCTTGGTGTTCAAGCAGCAATTGAGCGAGAAGCTGCTGTACGTCGCCCAAAACAACATGGGCGGCGAAGAGGGCGGAGATCCCTACACCGGCGGATACGCCACTTGGTACGGACTGGCCCAGTACCTGATCTACACGATTAACCCCCAGTGGTCGGCCGGGACGCGCATCGAATGGTTCCGCGACCAGAATGGCGGCGCGGTTGCCGGTATCGGCAACGTGAATCTGGGCTGGGACGCCGCTCCCGGTTTCCAGGGCACCTTCACCGAATGGACCACCGGCCTGAACTGGCGGCCGCATCCCAACCTCGTCATTCGCCCCGAGCTCCGTTGCGACTGGTACAGCGGCTCGACGAACACGCAAGGCGCGTTGCCCTTCGGCGACGGCAAGCGGAGCGAACAAGTGACGCTGGCCACCGATTTCATCCTGACCTTCTAAATAGAGTTGCGTGATTCCAGGGGACTGTCCCCCTCGGCCGCACGGTTGGCACAGAAAACCGTATAGGCCCGATTCCAGGAGGTTTGCAGGCAAATCCTGTAGGGAACGCCCTCCGTGGCGTTCCGCCTCACCGATACGCCCGGAACGCCACGGTGGGCGTTCCCTACAGCGATTCCTCCGGGAATCGTGCAACGCTATAACGCTTGAAAAGGTTCATCCGACTGAAGCGTACTTGAGACCGTGGAAAGTCGCAGAGCAGCACGATCCTCGGTCCGGTATGCTTCCGCCGGATGAACCTTATTTACTATAACCCGTAACGCACCTTGACCGTCGACAGCGGAAAATCGTCGCTGCGGAACGGCCCGGCGGGAAGCCCCGGGACGTTGTAGAGATTGCAGATCGGGTTGTCCGCCCAGGCGTAGCGAACCGCGACCGGCTTGCGCACTTCGGCCGACTCGACCACGACCGTGTCGCCTTCGATGCGGGCATCGGCCCATTTCCAGTGACGGTCGGCGCCACAGACGGCGAAACCTTCAAGCTGGCTCAGCGGGCGGTTCCGCGGCAGCGGCGCCATCTTAACGTCGAGCGAGCGGGGTTGATACGTGGCCGGCAGCGCGCGGGCCACCAGGCCGCCGTCGGTGTGCGTGAAGTGAACGCGAAGCCGGTCTCCCTCGACGGTCAGCGACTGAAAAACCGGCCCCGATGCGACCGTGTTCTTGCCGTAGGTCTCGGCCAGCGCGATCCGCGCCAGACGTTCGCCCACGACCTCTTTGTTGCGCGGATGGATGTCGTCCTGTTCACCGACGTCGATGAGCACGGCCTGGCCGGTACGTGGCACGGCCAGCGTCTTCGTCTGGGCCTCGCGCAGTTCGGCCCACTGACTTTCCCCGGGCGCGTTGCGGTAAGCCATGATGTTGGGAAGCTGACAGTAATAGAAGGGGAAGTCGCCTCGTCCCCAATGGGCGCGCCAGTCGCGAATCATCAGCGGGAAGGCCGTCCGATACTGCCAGGCCCGCTCCGTATTGCCCTCGCCCTGATACCAGATTACGCCTTGCAGGGCGTAAGGAAACAGGGACTGAATCTTGTTCTCGTAGAACATGCCGGCCGGAAAGGCCTGCGGCGCGCGCCCCGGACCGAGACGCTTGAAAAGGCGATCCGCTTCCAGCACCCGCTCCTTGCCGGCCTTCAGGTCCGGATCCTTGTCCATGCCTTCGGGGCTGATCCAAAGCTCGATGGCCGTCGCCGACTGGAAGGCGCAAATCAGCCCCACCGGAACATCGAGGCGCTTCTGGAGATTCTTGCCGAAGTAATAGCCCACGGCCGTGAAGGCGCCGGAACTGGCCGGGGCCGCCGGCGTCCAGCGTCCGTCGTTATACTGCCGCAGCCAGGGATTGGCCGAGGCGGGGATCTCCTGCTCCGCTTTCAGGGAACCAGCCAGGGCCAGCGCCATATTGGATTGTCCCGAGCAGACCCAGACCTCGCCGACCGCGACGTCGGCAATCGTCAGGCGGTTGTGGCCCTGCACGACCAGGTCGAACGGACCTTTGCCGGCCGCGCGGAGATCGAGTTGAACTTGCCATTGTCCATCCGCCCCGGCCTGGCCCTCCGCCCGGGCGCCGGCCAGTGTCACAACCACCTTCTCGCCCGGCGCGGCCCGCCCCCACACGGGCACCTTCGCCGCTTTTTGCAACACCGCGTGGTTGGAGAAGATCTGCGGCAGCGACACGTCGGCCTGGGCCAGAGACGGTACGCCGAGCAACAGGACACCGAACAATAGCTTGCCGAACTGGGAGTGCGTGCGCATGGTGATTCCCTTGAAAGAAGGCCCACTTATTGGCAGAACATCAGCGATCCAGTTTACTTGGCCGGAGATGGCCCTGCAACTGGGTAGTCCCTTACCGGATTATTCATGGGCCGGGGGTAACGGTGCAGTGTGTATTCTTGAAGCCCGAAGCGCAAGCGAGGACAACCTGTTGTCTGTCCCTCGCTTGCGCTTCGGGCTTCCATGCGGGCGCGAGTAATCCGGGTTAGCGGAGCAGCGGCGATTTCATCGCCGGGATGTGCCGGCGCAACCAAGCACTCGCCCAGCCAACGGCACTCGCGGAGACTCCGCGGCCGTCGCCAAGGGGATGAATTTGAAGACCTCGATGTAGTTGTCGATCGTCTTCGGCGGCCGGTCCCATTTCCCGTAAATGGGGAACGGATAGCGATCGTGGCCGACAAGCTGGTAAGTACGCTTCATGTCGGCCAGCCAGCGATCCAGCGCATCGCTCTGGCGTTCTTCGGTCGTGGAGCGAAACAACGCACAACGCAAGGGCCACGTCGCCGAGACGCGCTCCCAATGCGGCGCTTCCCCGCGGGCGTGCCGCGGCGAATAGATCCGCTGATTGCACAGATACAACGCCGACCAGCCCCATTCGTAAGTGCCGGGGGAAAGGTTCGCTTTCACGTCGGTCTCCAGGCAGACCAACTCGCTGTCATGGGCCAGATCGAACCAGAACCAACGGGCGAATTCCCGCGCCCGCAATGTGGTGCTCGATTTGTAGGGCTGCGTCAGATCGTGCAGGATCGAGCCCGTAGCCACCGCGGCCAACAGCCCCAACACGACCGCGAGCGATCGCCGTGGCAGCGGCCGTCGCCAGGGGTACCATTGCATCAGGGCCGTTATGCCCAGGCCCATCAGCGTGCAAAAGGTCATGGCCGCGTAGAGGCTGAACTTCATGTGCTCGCCATAGGGGAAGCGGTGCATGGCGGCCGCGATGAAGTTCAAGCCCAAGGGGGCCAACAGCAGCGTCAGCAGGAACCAGTGCCGCCGCCGTGCCAGCAACACCACGCCAGCGACGCAGCAGAGGAAGGTGAGCGTGCTGCCGCCGCCCGGGCCGCCGAGCGGATAGGCCGCCATGCTGCCGGTGTGCGCGTTGAAGAACCAACCGATCAGGTTCAGCGGATGCAGCAACGGCGGGAAGGCGTCCATCCACATGCCTTCCATGCGCGTTTGATTGGCCCGGCCCACGGCCATGTGGTTGATGGCCAGCATGACGACGAAACTGCCGACCAGCAGCCCATTGAAAACCAGCCACGGCCAGACGCCGCGCCGATCGCTCGACCAGAGCATGTAGGCCACGATGAGGCTGACCGTGCCGCCGATGAACAGGGCGGGAAAGGAGAAGCCCACGGCCGGCACGATCAGTGCGGCCAGGCCCCACAGCCAACGGTTCTCGCCGGGTCGCCGCAGCCAATGCACCAGCAGCGTCAGCATCAGTAGGGCGAGAAACAGGTCGCAACCATAGGGTTTGGCCTCGGCCGTGTAACGAATGGGCGGATAGGCCACGGCGAAAATGCCGAAGGTGACCACCAGCGCCGTGCCGCGCAGCAGCAAACCGGCCAGATGACGAAAGAGAAACAGGCTGGCGATGCCACATAAAAAGGGGACCAGCCGGAGCGTATACTCGGAGAACCCGAAGAGCTTGATGACCGTGAGTTCGCACCACAGAAAGAGCGTGGGCGCCACTTGGCAGTAGTTCAGCGGCCGCAACAGATCGAGGTAACCACGATCGAGGAAATTGGTCACGAGCATGCACTCGTCTTCCCAGAGCGGGAACCGCAGCAGATAGCGCACCAGCCGGGCCGCCAAACCGATGGCCAGGAAGATCCAGAGCCACTGCACTTGCCGCTGGGGGGAGAGCGGATCCTGGCCGGCCGGAAAGGCTTCCAGCGGCAGACGTTCGAGAAAGGCGGTCTTGCTTTGCGGGCGCGACAGTTTGGGCCAAAACATCATGCGTCTCCAGCGGGTGACCGGCATCCAGAGGCGGAATGGTATCCCAAGGCCACCCGCGGTAACAATGCCAATTTGCAATTCGGGGACTGTCCCCTTCGGTCGTACAAGAAACCTGCGCTCACTTGGTTCAGACCGCTCTCTCCCCCCGCCCCCTCTTCTAAAATGTCGCGCGCGACAGGCGGGCGAGGGGAGCATGGCCTGGACGCATGGCCAGCTTGTGAAAATGTTCCCCACCGGGGAAAATACCGCACATGGCGGTAGGTGTACCCAAGTAACCGTCCACAGCGGGGAAGAAGGGAACAGGTCCATGTTTTCGGACCACGCCGTAGCGGAAAATCGCGCCGCCGGGCCAAAAAATGCACCCGCACCCGCAAGCCGGGCCAGTTATCAGCCGCTGGTGATCCTGCTGGCGGCTGTTTGTGTGGGAATCGTCGCCGACCGTTTCGGACCTCTGCCGCTGGCCGCCTGGTGGCTGATTACCTTGGGTGCTTGGGGCCTCTGGCTGGTTTGCTGGCGCTCGGGCCGGTTGCGGCTGGCGGCCGCGGCGATCCTGCTGGCGACGGCGGGCCTGGCCGCCGCATGGCACCATGGGTGCTGGTATTTGTTCCCGGCCAACGATTTGGGGCAGTTCGCCCAGGCCAAGACGGAACCGGTATGCCTCGAAGCGCGGGCGTTGAAGACGCCCCGGCCGGAGCCGGCCGCCGCATTGAATCCCATGGCGGTGGTGAGGCCCGGCGAGCGGCTCCGCATGGAGGTCGACTTGTTGGCGCTGCGCGATGGCGCCCGCTGGCGGGCGGTTTCCGGCAAGGCCCATTTGTCGGTCGAGGGGCTGTTGCCGGGGATCGAGGCCGGCGACCGGTTGCGGGTCTTTGCCAAGCTGGTAGCCCCGCCGCCGCCGCACAACCCGGGCGAATTCGACACGGCCGGCCAGTTACGCGCCGAGCGCGTCCGCAGCGAACTTCGTGCCGGCTACAGCGAGTCGGTGACGCTATTGGAGCGGGGGCACTGCTGGAGCCTGACTCGCTGGCTGGAAAAGGTCCGCATCGGGGGCAACCGCATCTTTGCCAAGTACCTGAGTCCCGCACGTTCCGCGCTGGCGGCGGCCGTGTTGCTGGGCGGTCGCGAGCAACTCCAGCCCGATCGGATCGAGCCCTTCGTGGAAACCGGCACCATCCACCTGCTGGTCATCGCCGGGCTGCACTTGGGCATTCTGGCCGGCGGCCTGCTGTTCCTTGTGCGGCGGCTGCCGATCTGACGCGGTTGGGCCCTGTTGGCCGTGGGCCTGTTCACGGTGCTCTACATGTTGATGGTCGATGCCCAGCCGCCGGTGATTCGCGCCACCGTGATGGTGGTGGTGCTGTGCTGCGCAAGCTATTTCGGCCGTCGCCACTTGGGGTTCAACGCCCTCGCCTTGGCCGCCTTGGTGGTGCTGGCCGTCAGTCCGGCCGATCTGTTTCGCGTCGGCCCGCAGTTGTCGTTCTTGTGCGTGGCGAGTTTGATCTGGCCTGGGCCGCGGTGGTTGCGCTCGGCAGAGATGCAGGACCCGCTGAAGCGGCTGGAGTGGGGCAACCTGGGGGCGTTCCCGCGAACGTTCCGGAAGGCGCGACGCCTGCTGCGGAACTTGTTGCTGATCAGCTTGACGATCTGGTTGGTGACCTTGCCGCTGGTGATGGCCCGTTTTCATCTGCTTACGCCCGTGGCCGTACTGGTGAATCCGCTGGTCTGGCCGCCCATGGCGTTGGGGCTGATGAGCGGCTTTGCCACGTTGCTCCTGGGTGGATGGGCGCCGCCGTTGGCGTGGCTGACGGGCACGGTCTGCAACGGCAGCCTGGGGCTGGTGGAAATGCTGGTCAACTTGGCGCAGCGGATCCCCTTGGGCCACACCTGGGTACCGGGACCGGCCGATTGGTGGCTGGCCGGTTTCTATGGCACGCTGGTGTTGCTGGTGGCCGTTCCGCGGCTGCGGCCGCCGCGGCGCTGGTGCCTGGCGCTGCTGGCCGTCTGGACCACCATCGGCTTTGCCGCCACCGCAGGACGTAGCGACCCACACCGCTTCAACTGCACGTTTCTCTCCGTGGGGCACGGCTGCGCGGTCGTGTTGGAACTCCCTTCCGGACAGACGATGCTCTACGACGCCGGGCAGTTCGGCGCCCCGGTCTCCGCCACCCGGGCGATCTCCGCCTATCTCTGGTCGCGCGGCATCACGCATCTGGACGCAGTGGTGTTGTCGCACGCCGACGTCGATCACTACAACGGCGTGCCGGGCCTGCTGGAGCGCTTTTCCGTGGGGGCCGTGTACGTGACGCCGCAGATGTTCGAGAAACACAACCGCGCCATCCTGGCCCTGGCCGAGGCCATTCGCCGCAGCGGCACTCCGCTCCACGAAGTCTGGGCCGGCACGCGCTTCTCCGGCGGCGAAAGCTGCACCCTGGAAGTGCTCCATCCGCCGCGGCGCGGCGTTTTGGGCAACGATAATGCCAACAGCCTCGTGCTGTTGGTCAACTGCCGGCAGCGGCGCATCCTGTTGACCGGCGATCTGGCCCCGCCGGGCCTGGACGACGTGATGGCCGAGCAGCCCCTGCATTGCGACGTGTTGCTGGTACCGCACCATGGCAGCCGGCAAAGCGAGCCACACAATCTGGCCGCTTGGAGTACGCCCCATTGGGCGGTCATTAGCGGCGACCGCCGTTTGGACCTACGTCCGGTCGCGGCCCTGTATCAAGCCGTCGGCAGTCAGGTGTTCCACACGGCCGAGCGCGGAGCGGTGAGCGTGACGGTCGATCCGGCGGGTATCCGCGCCCAGGGGTTTTTGCGCAACTAAGGCTTGGGAAGGATGAGGCGAGGGATGCAAACAAGTCTGAAAACCGAAGACCTTGCCAACACCGCCCAAAACCTCCATATTGGATGGCAATGGCGTCGATGCGGTTCAATGGCTGCCCAACACGTGTTGCCTGGGTCTTACCGTACTTCGCACGGAGGAAAGGACGCTGTGGTCGAAGAACCGGTCGTTTACGTCGTGGACGATGATCCGGCCATGGTCCGGCTGCTGGCCGAACTGGTCGAGGCGCTCGGGCTGAAGGTCGAAAGTTACCGCTCCGCCGAGGAATTCCTGGAAGCCTATCGGGCGGCCGGACCGGCTTGCCTGGTGCTCGATGTCAGGGTTCCGGGCATGAGCGGCATGGAACTCCAGAGGCAACTGGCCGACGCCGGGAGCACGCTGCCGATTATCTTCGTCACGGCCCATGCCGACGTGCGGATGGCGGTGGAGGCGATGGAACGTGGCGCCTTCGGCTTTCTGGAAAAGCCCTTCCGCCCCCAGGAACTCTGCGAGAAGATCCAGATCGCGGTCCGGCGAGGCGCCGAGGCCTGGCGTTGCCGAGAGGAACGCGGCAGCGCGGCTCGCCGCCTGGCGCAACTCACGCCTGCGGAACGCAAGGTGGCCGATCGCCTCATCCACGGTAAGACCAACAAGATCATTGCTCAGGAGTTGGGGCTGAGCGTGCGAACCGTCGAAGCCCAACGAGCCCGCTTGATGCAGCGGCTTGGCCTGAGTTCCCGGACCGAGTTGGTGCGGCTGATGGCAGTCGTAAGCGGCGAGGGTCCGGCCGATGGAACAGCACACTTCGAGCCCCCAACGGTCGTGGCGGATGACGTCTCCAAGTCCAGGCAATAAACAAGCCTTTTCAGGTGATGGCCATGGGCAAAGCACGGAAAAACGGGTCCGAATCGTCCAAGGCCAATAAGCCGCGCCGCAAGGCCGAGCAGCGCTCGGCGGAGGCGGCCTTGCGGGCCAGTGACGAGAACTACCGTCGCTACGTGGACCATTCGCCTTTGGGAATTTTCGTTGCCGATGCGGCGGGCGGACTCGTGGAAGTCAATCCTTCCGCTTGCCGAATGACCGGTTTCAGCGCGGAAGAGTTGTGCCGCTTGAACATCGCGGAACTCATGACGCCCGACGCATTGGAAGAGGGCATGCGCCAGTTCGAGGCCTTGAAAGCTGCCGATCACATCGTGTGCGAAGTCCGTCTGCATCGCAAGGATGGTGGTGCGATGGACGTTGCCGTGAATGCGGTCAAGCTGTCCGCCGATCGTTACATCGGCTTCTGCCAGGACATCACGGAACGCAAGCGGCTGCAAAACGCGGTGGCGTTGCGGGAGGGACAGTTGAAGTCGTTTTTTCACGGGGCCACCGCCGGGCTCGCGCTGCTGGACAAGGAGCTGCGCTATCTCCAGATCAACAACACCCTGGCCGAGATGAATGGACTGCGCATCGAAGACCATCTCGGCAACACCGTCGCGGAGGTCGTGCCCTGGCTGGCCCCCGTACTCGAGCCGATCTGTCGAAAGGTGCTCGCCAGCGGAGAACCGATCTTCAACCTGGAGGTGAGCGGTGAAACTCCCAGCCAGCCGAACGTCCAGCGACATTGGATGCTGTCGTTCTTTCCCGTCGCTGGAGCCGCGGCGAGTCCGGAAGGCATCGGCGCCATGGCGTTGGAAATCACCGATCGCAAGCGGGCCGAGGAGGCGTTGCGCGAGAGCGAGGCTTTCGGTTCCGCCATTTTGGACTCCGTGGCCGCCCATATTGCCGTGCTGGACCACAACGGCACGATCATCGCCGTCAACGAGCCCTGGCGGCGATTCGCTCTGGACAATAGAGCCGCCGACGGCCAGCCGGTGCGTCACGTCGAAGTCGGCGCCAACTACCTGGCCGTCTGCCGCGAAAGCGTCGGCGATTCTTCCGCAGGCGCCATGGCCGCCCACGATGGCATTCGAGCCGTGCTCGACGGCCGACTGCCAAACTTCACGCTCGAATACGCCTGTCACTCGCCGACGGAGCAGCGGTGGTTCACGATGACCGTATTCCCCACCGCGACGCCGGAAAAGAGGGTCGTCATCTCCCACGTCAATATCACCGCCCGCAAGCGGGCCGAGGAGGAGCTTCGCGAGAAGCGCACGCAAGCCGAAGCCGCCAACCGCGCCAAGAGCGAGTTCCTCGCCAACATGAGCCACGAGATCCGCACTCCGATGACGGCGATTCTCGGTTTCAGCAACCTGTTGGCGTCCCCCAACCTGCCCCGTCGAGAACAACGCGAGTTCCTCGCCGGAATCCAACGAAACGGCAAAGCACTGCTCGAGCTGATCAGCGACATCCTCGACCTCTCGCGCATCGAGGCCGACCGCTTGACGTTGGAAAAAGCGGATTGCTTCCTGCGGCAAATCATCGACGACGTCTTGTCGGTCGTGCAGGTCCGAGCCGAGGAAAAAGGCTTGCGCCTGAATGTCGATTACGCCTTCCCCCTTCCCCAGACGATCCATACCGACCCGGTCCGCCTACGTCAAATCCTCACCAATTTGATTGGAAACGCGGTCAAGTTCACCGAGCGCGGCGCGGTCCGCATGACCGTCCGCTGCACCGGCGAGATCGACGGCGCCGGGCGCGTCCAGTTTGCCATTTCCGACACCGGCATTGGCATCCCCGCCCACAAGATCGCCGAACTCTTCCAGCCTTTCATGCAGGTGGATGCCTCGGCAAGCCGCCGCTATGGCGGCACGGGGCTCGGCCTGGCCATATCCGGCCGACTGGCAAAGGCGCTGGGCGGCGAGATTGACGTCGCCAGCGAACTCGGCCAGGGGAGCACCTTCACCCTGACGATCGACGCGGGCCCGTTGGCCGGAGTACCGATGCTGCAATCAGGCCAAGCCATGACACCGTCGAGCAAAGAGTCGTCCCCGGCGAGTCCGCCGATTCCCCTGCACGGTCGCGTGCTCCTGGTGGAAGACGTTGCCAGTATCCAACTCGTGCTTGCAACGGTTCTTCGGCAGATGAACCTGGAGATTGAAATCGCCGAAGACGGCCTCGTGGCATGTCAAATAGCGGAGAAGTCGCGAGCCGCCGGGAACGCATTCGATTTGATCTTGATGGACATTCAAATGCCAAGGTTGAACGGTTACGAAGCTACGCGATGGCTCCGTCAGCACGGTTGGCGCGGCCCTATCGTGGCCTTGACCGCTCATGCGCGCGCTGGCGACCGCGAGAAATGTCTGGAGGCGGGCTGCGACGACTATATCGCCAAGCCCATGACCACCACGGGACTTCGCGAAATGCTGGCACGGTATCTGGGCCCAGAACCGCTCCCCGCCGATCAACCTGCCGCGGCGGAAACAGTCGCCACCGAGCCCATGAGCCTGTTTGTGGGCGATCTTCTCGATCCAATCCGGGTGGCCGCGCTGATCGCCGCGTTTCGCGGCGAGTTGTCCTCCCGGGCCGAACGGATCGAACGGGCGGCGCAGCAGCACGATCGCAAGGGACTACTCGACCTGACGCACCAACTCAAGGGAACCGCGGGCGTCTACGGTTTCACGACCATCGCCGAAACGGCCGGCAGCCTTTGCGATCGTCTGCGGGCCGACGACGAACTGAAGGTACTCGAAGCAGCCGTGTCCGAACTGGTGCAGCGATGCAGGCAAGCCGCCGAGAGTCCGACATGATCAGTTGGTCGATTGGCTTTCCAACGCCTCCCAGCGGGCGTAGGCGTCGGCCAACTCGACGCGGAAACGCTCCAACTCGCTCATGGCCCGGGCGATCTCCTCCCCCGGCTGACGATAAAAGGCCGCATCGGCCATCACCTGATGTAATTGCTCCAGTTGCCCCTCCAACGCCTCGATCCGCTCCGGCAGGGCCTGTAACTCGCGCTGCTCCTGGTAGTTCAGACGCCGCGGCCGCGACGGTCGCGGGCGCTCGGCTTTCGTGGCTACTTCTACCGCCTTCACCGCGGCGGCCGGCTTCCGCTGGTTGAGCCAATCGTCGTAGCCGCCCGCGTATTCCTGCACCCGTCCTTCTCCTTCCAATACCAGTGTGCTGGTCACCACCTGGTTGAGAAAATCGCGGTCGTGGCTCACCAGCAACAGCGTCCCCGCATAGTCCAACAGCACTTGCTCCAGTAGTTCCAGCGTTTCCAGGTCCAGATCGTTGGTGGGCTCGTCCATCACCAGCACGTTGGCCGGCCGCGTGAACAGCCGCGCCAGCAGCAGTCGGTTGCGCTCGCCGCCGGACAAATACTTGACCGGACTGCGGGCCTGCTCGGGCGTAAAGAGGAAATCGCTCAGGTAGCCCAGGATGTGTTTCTTCTTGCCTTGGATCGTGATCGTATCGGCGTCGCTGACGTTCTCCTGGACCGTCTTCTCGTCGTCCAGTTGGGCGTGCAGTTGATCGAAATAGGCCACCTGCAAATGCGTGCCGTGGCGAATGGTCCCCTGCTGCGGCGGCAATTGCCCCAACAGCACTCGCAGCAGCGTCGTCTTGCCCGAACCGTTGGGGCCGATGATGCCCACACGGTCGCCGCGCATGATGAGCGTGGAAAGCCCTTGCAGGATGGACCGCTCCGCGTAGGAGAAGCTGACCGCTTTGGCCTCGATCACCAGCCGGCCGGTGCGCTGCGCCTCTTGGATTTCCATGCGCACGTCGCCGGCGACTTCCCGCCGCTGCTGCCGCTGCCGCCGCAAGTCCTCCAAGGCCCGCACGCGGCCTTCGTTGCGCGTCCGCCGGGCCTGGATCCCCGTGCGTATCCAGACCTCTTCCTGCGCCAAGCGCTTGTCGAACAGCGCCTGCTGCCGGGCTTCCGTCTCCAAGGCCGCCTCTTTCCGCTCCACGTAGGTATCGTAGCCGCACGACCAGCTCGTCAACCGCCCGCGGTCCAACTCGACGATCCGCGTGGCCAGCTTGCGCAGGAACATGCGGTCGTGGGTGACGAACAACAGCGTGCCGCTGCTGCGAAGAAAGAAGTCTTCCAGCCAGCAGATCGCCTCGAGGTCCAGATGGTTGGTGGGCTCGTCCAGCAGCAGGATATCGGGATCGCCGGCCAGGCACTGAGCCAGCAAGACCCGTCGTTTCATGCCGGCCGACAGCGCCGCGCAGTCGGCCGCCGCCTCCAGGTTCATCCGCGACAGGACCTGCCGTACCCGCTGCTCAGTCTGCCAGGGAGCCTCGCCGGGCGGCGGCTTCGCGCCGGCGGCCACGACCTGGTGAATCGTGCCGCTCAGTCCCTGGGGGACCTCTTGGGTGAGCCAGGCAGTCCGCAGCCCTTGGGTGCGGCTGATCTCGCCCCGGTCCGGCTCCAACTCGCCCTGGATCAGCCGCATGAGGGTCGATTTGCCCGTCCCGTTGCGTCCCAGCAGGCAGACCCGCTCGCCGCGATCCAATTGCAGATTGGCCTGGTCGAGCAACAGCGGACCGGCAAAACCGTGGCTTACCTCACGCAGGGTCACAAGGGGCATCCGGGCGGTTCCACAAAGGGCAGGGTGGGCGGAAAAAAGGGGACTGGCTCCGTGGCACAAGTTGGTTTGGCGTTGGGAGGAACGCCGCTGCCACGGTGCCTGTCCCCCTTTTTCCGCCTGGCGGGCCGGGAAAGGGGACAGGCACCGTCGCCGCAAGCCGTTTCAACAGAACGGGCTTGATTCAAGCGACGGAGCCAGTCCCCTTTCCACCACCCTACTGGGGAACGGCAATTCAATGTTCCCTTAAGCCATGATATCCCCCAGCGTATTTACCCTGCAAGGACGGCCGAAGCGTCGAGAACTCGAAAGCCATCGGAACAAACCACCCATACTACCCATTTATAGGCCAGTTCCCTATGTCATAAATCCCAGATGTACTATTCAGCCCTGAAATGATGATTTTACCAGAACTGCGGATGATTCCTCATCTAGACCCCGGGCCGGAAGGCGATATGATAAAGGGTCTAGGGGACATGCTTTGATAGATCACGGGGACAATCTCGATGCGGTTTTATAGCTTCGTACTGAGAAACGTTTTCCGACGCCGGGTGCGTTCCGTGTTGACCATAAGCGGCATCGCTTGCGCCATGGGGACGGTGGTGGCCTTCGTGGGCATTTCCGACGGCTTCACGAAGTCGTTCATGGAGCTCTACCAGAATCGCGGCGTGGACCTGATCGTCACGGCCAGCAGCGCCGGCAACCCGTTCAGCGGGTCCATGCCCGAAGAGGTGGGCCCGAAGATCGCCGCCCTCGACGGGGTCGACCAGGTGGGGGTAGGGCTGGTTGATATCGTCAACTTCGAGAATCTGGGAATCTATAACAAACTCATCCAGGGCTGGCCGGCGGGGGATTTCATGTTCCAGGAACTGAAGCCCGTCACGGGGGAGCGGCTCTCGGAAAAATACCGCGGCAAGCGGGGCATCATGCTCGGCACGGATTTGGCCGAACAACTGAAGAAAAAGGTGGGCGACAAACTCACGATCTTCGAAAACGAAGAGTTAACGGTC